>JAFADM010000543.1 GCA_023424865.1 Bacillota bacterium
TTTGTCTTAAAGAGCGTGTTGCCCGGAGCCGAGTTTACATTGTAGAAGGGATGATAAACTGGGATGGATTTGCGTACGCGGGACATCACTAAAATCATTAAACAGCAAATAAAAGACTACCGATCAAAAATCGAGTTGGATGATATCGGAACGGTTGTGACAGTCGGCGACGGTATCGTATGCATCCACGGATTAAATAAATGCATGCTCAATGAGCTGCTTGTGTTCGAGGGAGGCCAAAAGGCTGTTGCACTTAATCTTGAAGAGGATATGGTTGCAGCGGTTTTGCTTGCGGAGGACGTGGGTATAAGGGAAGGCGATACGGTCAAAAGAACGGGGCAGGTTATTTCTGTTCCTGTTGGCGAAGGCCTTTTGGGCAGGGTTGTGGATGCTCTGGGAAATCCTGTTGACGGCAAGGGCAGCATCATCCCTGATGCCATCCGCCCCATAGAAACGCCGGCTCCGGGTATTGTGGAGAGAAAAAGCGTCACGGTTCCTCTTCAAACCGGAATAAAAGCCATTGATTCCATGGTCCCTATCGGAAGGGGCCAGCGAGAGCTCATTATCGGCGACAGACAAACCGGAAAGACCACCATTGCCCTGGATGCCATAATCAACCAGCGGGGCAAGGATGTCATATGCATCTATGTGGCCATAGGCCAAAAGCGCTCAACGGTTTCAAACGTTGTTTCCACCCTGGAAAAAAACGGCGCCATGTCCTATACCATTGTGGTGTCGGCAACCGCTTCGGAGCTGTCGCCCCTCCAATATGTGGCGCCCTACACGGGATGCACCATGGGCGAATATTTTATGGCGCTTGGAAAGGATGTTCTGTGCGTCTATGATGATTTGTCCAAGCATGCCGTGGCTTACCGGGCCATGTCCTTGCTGCTTAAGCGGCCCCCCGGCCGTGAGGCTTATCCCGGCGATGTATTCTACCTCCATTCCAGGCTTTTGGAACGTGCGGCGCGGATGAGTGAAGAAAATGGCGGAGGCTCCCTTACGGCTCTGCCCATTGTTGAAACCCAGGCGGGGGATGTGGCAGCCTATATTCCCACCAATGTCATATCCATAACGGACGGTCAGATCTTCCTTGAGAGCGAGCTGTATTTTTCCGGAGTACGTCCGGCCATTAATCCGGGAATTTCAGTTTCCCGCGTTGGCGGAAACGCACAGATTAAAGCCATGAAAAAAGTATCGGGAACACTTCGTTTGGAGTATTCCCAATATTTGGAATTAAAAGCCTTTTCGCAGTTCGGCTCGGATCTGGATCGTGATACAAAAAGCCGTCTTGAAAAGGGAGAGCGTATTGTGGAGGTATTAAAGCAGAAGCAAAACGCGCCGCTTTCAGTAGAAAATCAGGTTATTATCTTTTTCGCCGTCACTAAAAATTATCTGAAGGAAATTCCTGTTTCCAGAGTGGCCGAATATGAAGAAAGACTGTTTGATTATATCGGCGATATCCATTCGGATATAACGGAGGAGATAAGGGAAAAAGGCGTGTTGTCAAAGGAAATCGAAAAGAAGCTCAAAGAAGCTATTGTGGATTTTAACAAGCTGTTTTTAGCTTAGATATAAAAACGGAGCCAGCCGGCGATTGGAGTGAATCGTATGCCAACAGGAAATATGAAGGAGATAAAGCAGCGTATTAAAAATGTGCAGGGCATTATGCAAATTACCAAGGCCATGGAGCTGGTGTCATCGGTAAAGCTCAAGCGGGTAAAGGAAAAATCGGCTCAAGCGGTACGATTTACAGAGGAATACAGAGATCTTCTCCATGAATTATCCATGACCGATGAGGCGTTAACCTCTCCCTTCATACAAAAAAGAAATCAAAAAAGAAACGGTGTTACACTGAATATCGTGGTCGCCGGTGAGCGGGGCCTTTCCGGCGCTTATAACTATAATATTCTCAAGCTGGCGGAAGAAGAGAGCCTTAACCAAAAGGTGAAATACATCACCATCGGGAAGCAGGCCACCTCTTATTTCCAGAAAAGCGGAGCAGAAATTGTGGAGAGCTATTCCGGCATATTCGAAAAATTGTCTCTTGATGACGCTCTTCTCATTGGAGAAAAAGCAAAGGCTTTATACTTAAGCGGCGAGGTCAACAAGATTAAGCTCTTCGCCACAAGGTTTAAGTCGGCCCTTGTGCAGACTGCGGAGAGCCATCGTGTGCTTCCCCGGCGCAAGACTATGATAAAGCCCGTAAAAACCAATTATGTCCGGGAACCGAAAACCAATGATCTTTTTAATATGCTGGTTCCCCTGTATATCGGCCATATGCTGTATGCAGGCATTTTGGAGTCCTTTGCTTCCGAGCAGGCCTCAACACGCCTGGCCATGGAAGGGGCTACCAAAAGCGCCGATGAAATGCTGGACGCCCTGCAGTTCCAGTATAACAGGGCACGGCAGGCGGGTATCACCCAGGAGCTTACGGAGATTGTTTCCGGAGCAAACCCCGGATAGTACGGGCCGACAGCCCGTGGGGGCCATGAGTTGCCGGGAATTTCGGATTAAAGACCTGAAAGAAGTCAAAGGAGGTATGCGAATTTTGCATAACGAAAACACAGGCGTAGTCGTTCAAATCATCGGTGCAGTTGTAGACATCCGTTTTCCCAAGGATAAGCTTCCCAATGTGCTCAACGCAATCACTATAAATTATGAGTCCATTCATCTGACAGTGGAAGTGGCGCAGCATATCGGAAACGATACCGTTCGGTGCATCGCCATGAGCAGCACGGACGGGCTTATCCGCGGTGCAAAGGCCGTGGATACGGGTTCACCCATAAAAGTTCCGGTAGGGCTGGATACTTTGGGAAGAATGTATAATCTTCTGGGAGAGCCCATTGATAATCGAGGCAATACCGATGCCGAGGATTATTGGAATATACACCGAAGCGCTCCTTCCTATGAAGAGCAGAAAGCCTCGTCGGAGGTTCTGGAAACCGGTATTAAGGTTGTAGACCTTATGGCGCCCTATCTCAAAGGCGGCAAAATCGGCCTATTTGGCGGAGCCGGTGTGGGCAAAACCGTTCTCATTATGGAGCTTATCAACAATATTGCCAAGCAGCACGGCGGTATCTCCGTGTTCACCGGTGTGGGCGAGCGTACCCGGGAAGGAAACGATCTCTATAATGAGATGATTGAGTCCGGCGTTATTGACAAAACCGTCCTTGTCTACGGACAAATGAATGAGCCCCCCGGAGCCAGAATGCGTGTGGCCTTGTCGGGCCTCACCATGGCGGAATATTTCAGAGATAAAAAATCTCAGGATGTTCTGCTTTTTATTGACAATATCTTCCGTTTTACTCAGGCCGGCTCGGAGGTTTCCGCACTATTGGGCAGAATGCCTTCAGCCGTAGGCTATCAGCCCACACTGGCAACGGAGATGGGTGCCCTTCAGGAACGGATAACCTCAACCAAGGCAGGTTCTATTACCTCGGTCCAGGCGGTTTATGTGCCTGCCGATGACTTGACGGATCCTGCTCCCGCAACGACCTTTGCCCATCTGGATGCCACGACGGTCCTGTCCCGTTCCATTGCATCCCTTGGTATTTATCCTGCAGTGGATCCTTTGAATTCCTCCTCCAGAATTTTAAGCCCGGACATTGTGGGTACCGAGCATTATGAGGTTGCCCGATCCGTGCAGTCCATACTGCAGCGCTATAAGGAGCTGCAGGACATTATTGCCATATTGGGTATGGATGAGCTGGCGGATGAAGACAAGCTCATTGTAAAGCGTGCCCGGCGAATCCAGCGGTTCCTGTCCCAGCCCTTCTCAGTGGCGGAGCAGTTTACAGGTATGGAGGGCAAGTATGTGCCCATTAAGGAAACCGTACGGGGCTTTAAGGAAATTATAGATGGCAAGCATGATGATGTGCCCGAGGCTGCCTTTCTATTTGCCGGTACCATTGATGAAGTGGTGGAAAAGGGAAGGAAGGAGGGATAGGGTTGTCACTCTTTTATTTAAAGATCCTCACCCCTGAACGGACCTTTTTTGAGGGGGAGGTGGAGCTGCTTTCCGTCATGACCACAGAAGGAGCAAGAGGCTTTTTGGCCCATCATGAGTCTTTTATCGGCGCCCTTTCCATTGGCCACCTTCGGATAAAATATGAAGGTAAGGTTATGGAAGCGGCCATTGGGGGCGGTGTGGTCAAAACAAACAATGAAAGAAATGAAGCCCTTGTTTTGGCCAACTGCTGCGAATGGGCAAAGGATATTGACGTAGCCCGGGCCCGTAAAGCTGAAGAGAAAGCCAGAGAGCTTTTAAGACAGCATAAGAGCCAGGGAGAGCTTGAGGTAGCCCGTTTCAGACTGAACCGCGCCATCAACCGAATTCGTATGGGCAGCAAGTAACGGGTTTTACAATAATGTATAATGCTTACACCTCTTATCGCTTAAGTCAACGCAATGAAGCAATTTAAGTTTCATTGCGTTTTTCTGTAGCCATTTGAGTAAGGAAATCTGGCTAAATGGAAGGGGAACGATACCCCTGAGCTTTTGTTTTGCTTTAAAAGGGCTGAAAAAGGAAATAAAGTGAAAACAGGCATGATAATAGAGTGCATGAAATGCTAGGATATTAAAAACGGGTCCTGCTATACTCTAATACGAAGGGAGGGAAACCTTTGGACTGGCTGAATCGAATGAACGGGGCTATGGACTATATTGAAGCCCATCTTGACGATACCATTGAGTATCAGGATCTTGCTAAAATCGCCTGCTGCTCGACTTATCATTTTCAGAGGATGTTTGCCTTTATAACGGAAGTGCCTTTATCCGAGTATATCCGTCGGAGAAGACTGACACAGGCAGCTTTCGATTTGCAGAACAACAGGGAGAGAGTCATTGATGTTGCCTTAAAGTATGGCTACGAATCGCCGGAGGCCTTCTCAAGAGCATTTAAGGCCCTGCATGGTGTAATGCCCGTATTGGCGCGCGACAAGGGCAGTACCATGAAAGCCTTTCCCAGGTTAACCTTTCATATTTCGATTAGAGGAGATGTGGAGATGAACTATCGTATTGTTGAGCGGGAAGCCTTTAACCTTTGCGGTATTACAACGGAGATCAGCGTGGCAGGCGGAGAGAATTATGTGACTATCCCTAAGTTCTGGGTAGATAACATGGAAAACGGTGCCATCGACGGCTTAAAAAGAGCTCTTGGCCTTAAGGAGGACGGGCGTCTAAAAGCCGCACTGTACAACTTCAGAGAAGGTGTTTTTTCTTACATGATTTGCAGTGAGGGCCCTGAAAACGCTGCTTCGGAAGGTTACGCCACCCTTAGCGTGCCCTCTCTGACCTGGGCGGTGTTTACTACCCCGGAGCATGATGAGGAAAAGACCACGGAGGAGATCCAGAGCATTTGGAAGCGTATCTTCCCTGAGTGGTTTCCTGCCTCAGGCTATGAGCATGCCGACGGACCTGAGCTGGAGGTGTATTACAGCAGCGACAATGGCAAGTCGGTAGCAGAGGTCTGGATACCTGTAACGAAAAAATAAACTTCATAAAGGAAATGCTTGGTTGGGGTGCCTGTTGGAACAGGCACTCTTTTTTATAGCCATTTGCGTAAGTAAATCTGGC
>JAFADM010000546.1 GCA_023424865.1 Bacillota bacterium
AGGAGAAAAAGGCTTCGGTTAAGTATCTGGGAGAGAAGCTTTTTTTGGATTCCGGTACGCTTACGCCCCTTCTTAAGAAAATGGAAGCCCAGGGTATTATTACACGGGAGCGCAGCGCTGAAGACGAGCGCAGTGTCATTATTACCATTACACAAGCAGGGGAGGACTTAAGGGATCAGGCGCTTAAAATTCCCGAGCAGATGGGTGGATGCATCCCTCTTACAAGAGAAGAAGCCCTTTCCTTTTTTCAAACGCTTTATAAGCTGCTGAACCACTTCAAGGAGAATGAGTAGAAGGGCTTTTGCGGTTAGCTAAGCTTCCTGCACATGCCTCAGCTTTTCATGCCTCAGCTTTTAAAGATTATACCGTAAAGAATATCCACCAGCTTCTCAGGAAGCAGTTCCATAAGGAGTAGGAGCTTACCGGTTCCTACTCTGTATTTGATCCTGGGATGTCTCGATTCCAATGCTTTTTTTACAGTATTAACCAGGCGGAGTGGGTCATTTTTCTGATTTAGCTCCATAGCCATCATGGGCTTCATTTTAGTCAGAAGCTTTTTATAGTACTGTGTTTCAGATAAAGTCCTGTCAAAATAATCGTTGACCTGCTGGGTGATATGGGTCTCATAGGAACCGGGCTGAATTTTAATGACGGGAATGCCTAAATAGATAAGCTCACGGCGAAGGCTGTCGTTATATGCCTCAACTGCGTATTTTGACATAATGTAGGGACCTGCAAAGGGCTGGGGGGTCATCCATCCCGACTCGGAGCTGCAGTTGACAATGCGCCCGTTCCCTTTAAGTATTAAATCGAAAAAGACGCGGTTTACCCTTGCCATTCCTACCGCATTAACTTCCAAAAGCCTTTCAATAAGAGTAACGCAGCTGCCTTCGATGAGGGAGGTAAAGCCTGTTAAACCCGCGAAATTAACAACTGCATCCAGCCTGTCCGTATGGGCTTCCACAACCCGGAGCGCAGAATTGACACTTTCCTGGCTTGTCACATCCATTTTGACAGGTATGACGTTGGGGATTTTTTTTAGCTCCTCCAGTACGGCATCCTTTGTGCCCGCGGCATAAACAGTCCAGTTTTGAGTTTCGGACAAAGCCTTTACGCAAAGTAAGCCAAGTCCGCCTGTTCCACCGGTAAATAAAACCTGCTTCATGATTATGCGCCTCTTTTCCCTATAATTTTAATTATCTTTAAGCCTTTCGCAAGTGTCGTTTTCGTTAAAATGACCCTCTTTCAGCCGGATGAAAATGCGGGTTTTTATTGACTGGATGTCAAAGCTGCCGCTGGCCTCATGGAGTGTAAAGGCCGGAGTGCAAGCCTCCTGAAAGCCGTTTTCGGCTATCCACCGGCGAAGGATGGCCTCAAGGGGTTCGGTGTCCGGGCAGCAGCTGCTTTCCAATATTCCATAGAGCCCTTCAGGTATATAAAGCCTCTTAAGGCTGCTTTCTGAAGGCAGCAGGACCTGTCCTTCCGGCTTAAGCCCGCAGGTACTGGATAGGCCGCTTTTAGAGACATAGAATAAGCGTGTTTCTTTCAAAAGGATAGGGTAGAAGGCTTCCATATAGTTAACAACAGCTTGAGAAGCCACTTTTTCGTTTTCCGGGCCTGCTGCCGAGGCGGTTATAAAGCTTTGACCGGGATAGCGTGCCAGATGGATTTGATCATAATCCGCCCTTTTCTTAACAGGCAAATAAAGTATAAGCTTTTTTACACGGCCGTCCTTGTGAAGGTATTCCTCTAGGCAGCTTTCGCCGTCCCTGGTAAACATGCTGGTTCGAAGCCAGGTTGTAAAAAGATAATCCCAGGCCTTATTAATGGTATCCTCATGATAGGCAGCCGTTGTTTTGACATGGGTGACGGTTTGCCCGGGGAGAAAAGCTGCATCGCTAAAAGGGCTTTTCTTCAGCCTCCCGTAAAGATCCGGCCTGGCTTCCACCGCTAATTCATAGCAAAACCGCCCATCCTTCCCATAAACGTTATTTCCGAATATTCGACCTCCATAATCCGGCACAACCTCCAGCAGCTTATGAAAAGCAGTGTCTTCAATACCCTTACTGTCAGAGGCATAGTATTTGACTTTAAATCTTTCGGGCAGTGTCTCTGTGACAACGGAGACCTGTCTTGCTGTCTCACCGTTAAACATGGGAAAGTAATAGCAGCTGTCACCGGCCTTATAAGCAAGAGGGGTCATGCCGGTGGCTTCTTTTACAAAGCGGCATAAGGCCTGCTGGGAGCTGTAGCCGCATAAATAAGCAATTTCAGCCAGAGGAAGATCGGAGAACTTTATAAAGCTAAGGGCGTTGGAGACCCTTCGTTTTCGTATGTATTCCTTAACCGAATGCCCCGTATAGGTATAAAAATCCCTGTAAAGCTGCATAAGAGAGGTGAAGCCGGAAAGTGCGGCCTGACGGAGATTAATTTCCTCAGAAAGACGACTCTCTATGAACTTTACGGACTTTTTAAAGGCGGCTGTCTTGTTCAAGCGCATACACCTCCGAATTCCAATATCTCTTCAAATTTTAACACGTTTTATTAAAGGGTGTCTCCGGAATAGAGAATTTTCGTGTTCAATTAGAACGTAATTATGAGTTTGCCGGAACTTAATGGTGCAACTGCTGCAAGAGTTTGCGGGGAATCACAAATAGCCATTTGCAGGACATAGCGGGGAAAGTGCCGGTGGCAGGCGGAAGAGGGTTGCATAAATATACTGCTATAATGTATAATTATGCAAAGGTGCTTCAATATAAGCCGGCAAATGCGGTTAATGCAGCCATGGCTTAATTAGTGAGCTAAAAGGAGGAATAGCATGGTAAAATTATTTGAGGAGTTATCCATGAACGCCTGGCCCGCTTTTCAGACCCTACTCTTTGACGGATGGATCCTGCGGCTGGCTGAGGGCTATACCAAAAGGGCAAATTCCATATCGCCGCTCTATGGTTCAAGTCAGAATGATAATGATAAATTGGCCTTTTGCGAGGCTTTTTACGGGAAACAGGGGCTTCCGGCCATCTTTAAGCTTACAGATGAAGGCTGTCCGGATAAGCTGGATCATTTGCTTGAAAAACGCGGCTACCTGAGACTGGATGAAACCGCCCTCATGGTGCTGAAACTAAGTAAAGAAGATGAATTCCCTGTAAAAGGGAGCGTTTCCCTTAACTGGGGGCTAAGTGAAGATTGGCTGGAAAATTATTTTCAGTGCTCAAAGGATCTTTCACTGACGAACAGAGTTACAGCCCGCAGACTTTTGGGAAATATAAAGGGTGCCCTGGTGACGGCCAAGGCCACGCAGGAGAAGAAGCCATGCGGGTTTGGGCTGGGTGTTATGGAGCGGGGCTACCTGGGTATATTTGATATACTTGTATCAGAGGACTTTAGAAGAAAAGGTGTTGGCCGGGCAGTCATGGAAGGCCTTCTTAGCAGTGGCCGGGAAGCAGGTGCCCACACCGCCTATCTTCAGGTAGTAAAAGGAAACACGCCGGCGGAAAGGCTTTATGAAGGTCTGGGATTTAAAAAGGCATACAGCTATTGGTATCGGAAGCAGCCGGTATGAAAGGACGTAAAAAGAAATGGATAAAGGGTTTAAGGATTTGGTACTGACAAGAAGAAGCATTCGGGCATTCCAGAAAAAGAAAGTGGAAAAGGAGAAAGTGGATTTTCTTATTACCTGTGGCCTGGCGGCACCCTCGTCACGGGCACGAAGACCCTGGGAATTAATTGTTGTGGATGATGGTGAGAAGCTGGAGGGTCTTTCCCAAAGCAGGGAGCACGGCGCCAACTTTCTCGCTGACGCGCCGTTAGCCATTGTTGTTGCAGCCAATCCGGAGCTTTGCGATGTGTGGGTAGAGGACGCATCCATTCTGGCATCCTACATTCAGCTGGCTGCTCATTCCCTGGGCCTGGGCTCCTGTTGGATACAGGTAAGGGAACGCGTTCAGAAGGAGTCGGTTCCAACCCAGGAGGTAATAAAGACACTATTAAGTATACCCGCCCACTATAAAGTGGAATGCGTAATCGCCGTTGGTTATCCCGCAGAGGAAAAGAAGCCGGTGACGGAAGAGTCACTTCTTCGCAGCAAGGTTCATTTCAATGCCTTTTAATTTCTTTTCCGTTATTAAAAAGGCAGACTGGTACTGGACTTTAACAGGCTGAAACGGTAATATGAGTATAGCCGATACTGCGGAAGGGGCTAATAATCCGCCTTAAAGGAGTAAGCCTTCCTATGAAGGAAAATCAGGCGAAAGTCATAAAAATAGACGATGAGGTCATCCTGGACCTCTGCAATTTTAAAATAAATCCCTTTGCTTCCGACAAGCAACGCTTGAGCCATAGCCACCCAAAGCTTGAAATCTCACTTGTAAAAGAGGGCAGGGGCGTATACTGTGTTGAAGACAGAACCTATGAAATGCAGGAAGGGGACATTTTTCTCTTCAACAACATAGAGAGTCATGTCATCAGAGAGGTTACATCAAAAAATGCCATGATTAATATGGTAATTCATTTTGAGCCTAAGCTTATCTGTTCTTTTGAAAGCTATTGGTTTGATGTCCGGTATTTGAAAATCTTTTTTGACAGAGGCGAAAGCTTTCAAAACAGGCTGGACCGGCATAATCCTGCGGTAAAGGAAATCCGGGAGCAGATGCTGGCCATAGAACAGGAATTTATCCAGGCCAGTCCCGAGTACGAGCAAATGGTCAAGGTTAAGCTATTAAACCTTCTGGTTCTGCTGGTGAGGCACTTTGGCAGCAAAACAGAGCCCGGAGAGAGCCTGCAGGCTAAAAAAAAGGATTTGGTTCATATGAACCATGTATATCGTTACATTGACCATCATCTGGGAGAAGAAATCCGCCTTGAGGACGCCGCCGCAACCCTCTACATGCATCCGGCCTATTTTTCCACATTTTTCAAGAAATACAATGGCATTGCCTTTACAAGGTATGTTGCAATGAAACGCGTTTATAGGGCGGTGGACTACCTAAAGGCAAGCGATAAATCCATATTGGAAATTGCAGGCCTATGCGGCTTTAATAATGCGGCACATTTTAACAAGACCTTCAAAACCATTACCGGCACAGTCCCTTCAAGCTACAGAAAATAAAGGTGAATAAAAATAGGGCTCATTCACAAAGGAATGAGCCTCTTTTGATAGCCATTTGCGTAAGCAAATCAGGCTAAAAGGGAGGGCGTTCGACGCCCTCGAGCTTTTGATTAATTTGTTTGAATGAAAGCAGGAGGCGTTTTCTCCTGCAATAAAGCTGCTGTTTTAAAGCTTAACTTCACTTCCGGTTTGTGCCGACTGGTAAATGGCTGTAAGTATTTTTATCATATCCACACCCTGCTGGGGTACGAAGATGGGTGTTTCCTCACCGCGGATGCAGGCTATGAAATGGCGGATGTAACGGGCATGCTGACCTGCCTCTGCCGTTCCTAAATTGGGCTTGATATCGGTGGTAATTCCCACGGCTTCCCCGAACAGCTTTAACTCACTGTCGGTGGAATGGTATTTTGCCCCGGCCTTGGTCCCTAGGAGCTCCACATATTTATCTTCGCTTTCGATATTGGAGGCCCAGCTGAACTCTATGGCAAGGCTGGCTCCGTTATCAAATTTGATAAAGCCCATGGCCAGATCCTCAACATCAAAGGTTCCCCCCGCTTTGCTTTCGCCGAAAGCGGCATTGGCAGAGTCCGCTTTTGTGTCCTCGTTGGCAAATTTGCAATAGGTAGAGCCTGTTACGGACACCGGCGTGGGGCTGCCCATAAGCCAGATGGACACATCAATCATGTGAACGCCCAGATCAATTAAGGGACCGCCCCCGGACTGAGCCTTGGTGGTGAACCAGCCGCCCTTGCCCGGAATGCCTCTGCGGCGTACCCAGCCGCATTTGGCTGCATAGATTTCACCCAGGTTTCCTTCAGTGATATATTTTTTCAGAAATTGGATTTTTCCGTCATAACGGTTATTGCGCATGACCATGAGAAGTTTGCCTGCTTTTTCGCTTGCCGCCTTCATTTTAAGGGCCTCTTCCACACTTACGGCATCGGGTTTTTCACAGATAACATGCTTTCCCTTCTCAAAGGCCGCAACGGCGATGATGGAATGGAGGTAGTTGGGAGTGCAGATGCTTACGGCATCCAGCTCTTCAAGTTCCAAAATCTCCCTGTAATCCTCAAAGACATGGGGAACCTTGAAATCCTCAGCTGCTTTAACAACTTTTTCGCGTACAATATCACACACTGCAATGAGCTCCACTCCGGGAGTGTCGCTTAAGGTGGGAAGATGAAAGGCTCTTGCAATTCCGCCTGTACCTATAACACCAACTTTAAGTGTTTTCATGGCAAAACCTCCGTAAGTTTATTAATCCAGGGGCTCCAGGGGTTGAGTGTGGGGGCAATCCAGCTTATCCAGCTTATTTTCAGTATAAGCCCATTCGGCGGCGTTTTTAAGAACCAGCTGTACATTTTCATCGTGAAAAGTGGGGAAGGTTTCATGTCCAGGCTGAAAATAAAATACCTTTCCGCGCCCTCTCTGATAGGTGCAGCCGCTTCTGAAAACCTCACCGCCCTTGAACCATCCGATAAACACCAAATCGTCGGGTTTGGGGATATCAAAGCGTTCGCCGTAGGTTTCCTCGTGAGGGAGTTCAAAATAAGGAGGCAGCCCCTTTGCAATGGGATGATTGGGCTCAATTACCCACAATCGTTCCTTATCGCCGTTTTCACGCCAGGTGAGAGTACCGCTGGTTCCCATGAGTCTTCTGAATATTTTGGACATATGAGCTGAATGTAGAGCTACAAGGCCCATGCCACGAAGCACTCTTTCATAGACTCTCTCCACGACATCGTCGCTGACCTTGTGATGGGCCATATGTCCCCACCAGAAGAGCACGTCGGTATTGTCCAAAACTTCTTCGGTAAGTCCATGTTCCGGATCATCCAATACCGCGCATTTAGCCTCTATACCTTCAAACCGGTTTAAATAATCCGCAATGGCACCATGTATGCCCTTGGGATAGATTTGCGCTACCTCAGCATGGGTTTTCTCATGCTGAAATTCATTCCAAACGGTTACTTTAATCGTTTTTCCCATTTTCATTCCTCCGTAATATTTTTACTGCCGTTGCTTAGCTTGCTGTTTTCCTGTTGCCGCTATTCGGGTCAGGATGATTTACACGCTAATTATAAAATGTAAGTCCGGGCTAATCTTCAATTTTTTAAAGGAAAAGTTCAACTATATAAAGCATCTTTCGTTCTCAGGCCCTCAATCCGCCAACAGCGGTTTTCTTGAAGGGTGGTTTCCATGGACGCTTACAGTCTGTAAGACGTCAGGGTTTTTTGAGGGTATGGCGTGATTCCAGAGTATGCCAAACTCTGCTTGACGCTTTAATTGAGATGTTATAGGATTGGATTAGCCTGTAGAGGTCGTTGTCGCAGGACAGCGACCTTTACTGCTGTAAAGAACTAAAAAGCAGAATAGTTCTTTATTAGTAATGTGTCACAAGATCCAAGGGGAGCGTCTATGAGAAAAGGAATAAACGGAAGCCAAAGCAAAAGTGACGACAGCTGTGAAAGCGAAGAAGGAAAGCTTAACCGTGACAAACCGGATCTGGAAACACGTAAATTTTATAAAAGACTCCTAAGTGATGATTCTGATATTAAGCTTCTTATTAATCCCGAAACCTTTTCTATTGAAGACTGCAACAAGGAGGCCTGCCGATTTTACGGCTACTCCTATCGAAAAATGCGCTCTATGCAAGTCAGTGATTTAAATATTTTACCCCCTGAGGCTATCTTTGAGGAAATGCAAGCCGCTGTTACAGAAAAAAAGAACTATTTCTATTTCAGCCATCGCCTGTCCTCTGGTGAAATCAGGGAGGTTGAGGTTAACAGCGCCTCTATCTTACTAAAAAACAAAACGCTGCTCTTTTCTATTATTAAAGACGTTACCGCTGCGAAAGACCCTTCTTCCAGGGCACTGCCGCTCTTGCCAGAGCTGCGCCAAATCATGCCCGAAAGTGAAAAGGAAATTAAAACAGATACATACCCTCCAGTTTCAATACAGCAAAAAAGTGTCCTGGAGGATGAGCCTTTTGATATGGATAATCTTATTAATGAAGTAGAACGCCTGGGAGCGGGCTTCATGGCCAATAAGGGCTTAACCTTCAAGCTTCGGCGAGATCGAAAAATTCCTTCCTGGGTGGTGGGAAACCGGCAAAAAACCTTCTCTCAGCTTTATCGCATGGTGGAGCAGGTGGCTTCGTTTACCGAAAGAAAAGGAATGGTATTGGGAATGACTCTTCAGAATGCGGAGGAAGGAAAGATGAGGGTGCGTTTTGCTCTTTCCAATGACGATTCCGGAGCAGTAAGCGGCCGTTTTATTCTTCATATAAGCTTTGGCACCTTCGATTGAGCGGAAAAAGGATAGCGGACTGACATGCCGAGTTGTGCTGTACAAGTAATTTGAGAACAATATATGCAATAATTTGAGCAAAATCCGCCATGAATATGGCCTACTTATGAAATACAATGGCAATGAACAGCAATCCCAATGTGTCGTTGGAGGATAAAAAATGAGTCATTTTGTTCTAAGTGGGTTCGGTGACGAAATAGCAGAATCCCTTGATACCCAAATGGATGTGATGGAGAAGCTGGGCATTCAATACATTGAAATGCGCGGAGTTAACGGCCGCCCGCTTGTTCAGCATACCCTGGAGGAAGTGAAGTCCATAAAGTCAACGTTGGATCAACGCGGCTTCAAAATATCCTGTGTAGGTTCCCCTATTGGAAAAATCAAAATCACGGATCCTTTTGAACCCCATCTGGAATTATTTCACCATACTCTGAAAATTGCTCAAATTCTTGAAACAAAGTACATTCGAGTGTTCAGCTTTTTTATTCCCAAGGGTGAGAAGCCTGAGAATTACCGCCAAGAGGTGCTGAAAAGATGGCTCAAGCTGGTTGAACTGGCCAGGGGAACAGGTGTCATCCTGCTTCATGAGAACGAGAAGGACATTTATGGTGATACGCCTGAAAGATGTCTTGAGCTTTTAGAAGCCGCTAATCAGGAGCATGTAAGAGCGATTTTTGACCCGGCCAATTTTGTTCAGTGCGATGTGGAAACCTATCCCCACGCCTTTGAGCTTTTAAAGGATTATGTTGCTTATATGCATATAAAGGATGCCATGAAATCGGATCACCGTGTCGTGCCGGCAGGCCAGGGTGACGGAAAGGTTTCCGAGATTTTAAAAGAGCTTGATCAAAAGGGCTTTGAGGGTTTTCTTTCCCTGGAACCCCATCTGGGCGATTTTAAGGGGTTTGCGGAGCTGGAAGATGTCAAGGACGCAGAAAAGCTTCCCGAAGGCGGACCCAGAACCTTTGCCCTTGCCGTGGACAGTCTGAGAAAAATCCTTCCCCGGTAATGCCGGACGCTTATGGTTAATCATAAATCTTAAGAAATTTGAGAGTAATGTAAGGAGAATGAGAAT
Organism: Bacillota bacterium; assembly: GCA_023424865.1. The sequence continues at coordinate 9,492 of JAFADM010000546.1, forward strand.
GGAAAAGGTGAGAATCGGTATTGTCGGTATCGGCAATATGGGAAAAAGTCACGCCGCCAACATTTTTGAAGGCAAAGTAAAAAACGGCGTTCTTACAGCAGTCTGTGACAATGATCCGGCTAAGCTCAAGTGGGCGGAGGAGCAGTTCGGGGATAAGGTCAAGCGTTTTGACGCCATAGACGCTCTGCTTGATTCAGGCCTTGTCGACGGCGTGATTATCGCAGTTCCCCATTATGATCATCCCACATTTGCCATTAAGGCTTTTGGCAAAGGCCTCCATGTTCTGTGTGAAAAGCCTGCCGGCGTTTATACCCGCCAGGTTCGTGAAATGAATGAAGTGGCGGAGAAAAGCGGCAAGGTGTTCAGCATGATGTACAATCAGCGTACCAACCCTCTTTATCAGAAGCTTAAGGATCTTGTGGAAAGCGGCGAGCTGGGTGAAATTACCCGCACCAACTGGATTATCACCAATTGGTACCGTTCCCAGTTCTACTATAATTCCGGCGGATGGCGTGCAACCTGGGAAGGGGAAGGCGGAGGCGTTCTTCTCAACCAGGATCCCCACCAGCTGGATCTCTGGCAGTGGACCTGCGGTATGCCTGTGAGAGTACGTGCCTTCTGCGGCTTTGGAAAGTATCATAATATTGAAGTTGAGGATGATGTAACCGCTTATGTGGAGTATGAAAACGGCGCAACCGGCGTATTCATCACTTCCACCGGCAATGCTCCCGGAACCAACCGTTTTGAAGTAACCGGCGACAGGGGCAAGATTGTCATTGAGGACGGAAGCCTTAAATTCTGGAGAACCCGGGAATCGGTTAAAAAAGCTATCTATGAAAGCACGGAAGGCTTCAGGCCGCCGGAATGCTGGACCTGCGAGGTACCTATCACCGGTGTTGAAACCTCACATCCCGGCATTATGACCAACTGGGTAGACGCCATCCTCAACGGAGCACGTCTTCTGGCTCAAGGCGTGGAAGGCATCCGCGGTTTGCAGATATCCAATGCCATTCACCTTTCAGCCTGGACAGACAACTGGGTGAATATTCCCGTGGATGAGGATCTGTTCTATGATAAGCTTATGGAAAGGGTTAATGCCAGCAAGAGTAAAAAGAGGTAAGGGCAATGAAAAAGCTTAGAGCTGCCATTGTAGGCTGCGGAGCCATTTATCCCCTTCATGTCGGAGGGCTTGAGGATTGCGACTATGGGGAACTGGCTGCCGTGGTGGATTGCGATGTATCCCGCGCCAAAGAGGCCGCTTCCAAACATGGATGCAGGTACTACGAAGATTTTGATGAAATGCTGGCGGCACCGGATATTGATGTTGTGCATTTATGCACCCCACATTACCTTCACGGCCCCATGGCGGTGAAGGCTCTGGAAAAAGGCCGGCATGTCCTTTCGGAAAAGCCCATGGCTATGTCCGCTGAGGAAGGGGAGCAAATGATCAAAGCGTCCCAAAGCACGGGCAAGCAGCTGGGTGTATGCTTCCAAAACCGGTATAATCAGGCTTCCCTGCGGATAAAAGAGCTTTTGGACCAGGGAGATCTGGGACGGGTTAAGGGCGGTAAGGCCCTGGTAACCTGGAACCGGGGAGCCGGATATTATGCATCGGCAGCATGGCGGGGCACCTGGAAGGAAGAGGGCGGCGGCGTTCTGGTCAATCAGGCCATACATACCCTGGATCTGCTGCAATGGTTTTTAGGTCCCGCAGATAAGCTGAAGGCCCATGTAAGCACTAATTTTCTGGAAGGCATCATTGAGGTAGAGGATACGGCCGATGCGGCCATTTGCTTCAAAAGCGGTGCTCATGCCTTGTTTTACGCCACCAACGGCTATGTTTCGGATAGTCCGGTAGAAATTGAAATTGTATGCGAAAAAGCCCTCATGAAAATGCATGGGGATTGTCTGAAGGTCACCTACACTGACGGCAAGGTGGAGGAGGTTTCGGAAAACGACGTGCGAACGGGTAAGAAGGCCTACTGGGGTACAGGGCACAAAAAATACATAGCCGATTTTTACGAAAAGCTTTATAAAGGCGAGCCTGTAGCTGTAGACGGCCAGGAAGCCATTGCTGTTATAAAGCTCATTGACGGCATATACGAATCCTCCAGACATGGAGCATTTGTAACGCTTTAGCAGAACTTCAGGACAGCGCATGCGCAGGCAATTTAACAGGGCATATCAGACTTTTCGGGGCAGGATGGCGAATATCCTGCCCTTTTTGCGCTATTTTGCTTATACAGGCCTTTAAAATTAATGAATTAATGGACACAAGCACGGGTTTTTGCAGTAGAATCATTAATAATAGAAGTAGAAAATACAAAAGTGGAAGAAGGAAAGATAATGGCAATTGAACTAGTACGTCCTTATTTGGAAAAATGGAACCGACACGTGGATATAAGAGAATTTGACAGCTCCAGTGCTACTGTTGAGCTTGCAGCGGCCGTGCTGGGCGTTGAACCGGCACGAATAGCCAAAAGCCTGGCTTTTAAAAATGAAGACACAGGTATTCTGGTTGTTACCGCTGGGGATGCCAGAACGGATAACCGGAAATTTAAAGACACCTTTGGCCTGAAGCCCCGCATGATGACACCGGAAGAAACACTTGCATCCACCGGACATGCCGTAGGAGGGGTTTGCCCCTTTGGTCTTGTGACAGATATTCCGGTTTACCTGGATGTTTCATTAAAACGCTTCAAAACGGTTTTTCCTGCCTGCGGCAGCGGCAATTCCGCAATTGAGCTTACCTGTGACGAGCTGGAGGCCTTTACTCCCTGTATCAAATGGGTAGATGTCTGCAAGGATTGGGAGGAATGATTTTATTCCTGCTCAAGGGGGTTGGTTGGAGGTAGATCTAAAAGGGAGGAGCCTTACCCCTTCTTCGGGGCTTTCGTGCCTTTTCGTTTTGCATAAACGTTTTATTATCGGTGGAGCTTTTGGGGTTCTCTTCTTTTTTGGAGGGCTCCTCTTTTTTAGTGTCACTATTTCCGCTGTTAGTCTGCCCGCTGCCTGCATCAGCTGTATTTCCACCAGCAGAGGGGGATGGAACAAGACCTTGTTTTTTTACTTTTACTCCATAAATGGTATAAACTGCAATAGGGATGACAATATAATTTGCAAGCGCAATCCAGGGAAAAATGTCTAAAACGAGCATAAGGCTGTCCGAGGTCTTACTTATATAAAATGAAATAATAAAAACAAGTAGGCTTAATACAAAGGCTAAGGAGTGAAGTATTTTTTTCTTCAGGCGGTACTGGGATAAAAGAATGATAATGGCATGAAAGGTGATAATGTACTTAATCAGCCAGCCTCCGAGAGTTTGCAGCATAACATAGAGCTCTCCGAATTCGAGGAACTGGAAAAAGCTTACCAGATGGGTTTGAATGAGCTTGGGGTAAAACATGGCATTAACCCGGGTGAGGCTGAAGGTCATGATAATGCCCGTGGTAGATACGATGATCATCTGAATGAGAATAATTAACGCGACATTGACTGAAGTTTTCATCTCCTTGTTGGTGGATTTAACTTTTGAAAGGTAAGGAAGAGTGATAGTTATGAAGCTGTACAAGCCAAGGCTTTTTATAATGCAGACAAAAAAGTCCCATGTCAGTCCCTTCTGAAATATGGGAAAGAGCATGGAAACATGCTTGTATTTTGTTGTCAGGATTGAAAGATTAATGCCCGCAAACATAATAAGCGTAATTCCGATTAGGGTTATGGTTACTATAGCTACAAGATTTTTTCTTACAATAAAAAAACACGGAATAATGAAAAAGATCAGAAAATACCAGTTTGGTGTTTCCACCATCATATTGGTGTGCATGGTATCCGCATGTAAAGAGGCCGATTCCACAAGGGTTAAAAAAAGTGTGATGATATAGAGCATTAGGAGGAGAAAACCGCCTACCTTGCCTAAAGCAATTTTATAAATGTCAGCCATATTGTTTTCAGGTATAAGCCGTGCCCTGTTTAATAAAAACATAAAAATAAAGTAAATCAACGCGGAGGAAACAATGACTGCCACCCAGCTGTCACGCTCTCCGATTCGGATGAATACGCCCGGATAGGTTTTTAGAGAAACAATGGACGTTCCCAATATCAGGTATGCAAAGTGTCTGGGGTTAAATTTATCCATCGGTATCCTTTCGCTTCGCTTTATGCGGTATTCGGCTTTTTATGGAATCAAGCTGTTGAGGAAGCAAGCTGTTGAGGAAGCAGGCTGTTAGGCGACTCGTCTCGCATGCATAATATTTGGTATTTAAACTGAAATTATTCATGGTTAAAACGGCGAAAAGCTTGTGCTGAAAAAGGTCCGGACGCATTATTGCACAGATGCTTTAACCGGAGGAAGCTGCTGCAACAGGTGGGAAAAACATCCGTTTCCCTCGAATGCTGTTTGCCGGTTTGTTTATGAACCATGAACCAGGATGCGTCATTCATCTCCATGTATAATATCCGCTGCTTAGACAGAAATTAAGCCGGGTGATGTGGATGAACAAATTTAAATTGGAAGATGTTAAGCAAAAACTCAGAAACAACTGTGATGTACGATACAGGGACATTCGCTGTGATGGTGAGAACGTACATCTTATTTATATTGACAATCTTTGTAATCCAAGGGAAATCAGTTCCTATATTATTGAGCCGCTTTTACTGAGAATGAAGCGGACAGATGATCTGGATACCATTATGCACAGCCTGGTGGAGAGCAGCAATGCCGCTGAGCTTCTGGATCTGGAGGAATGTATTAAGTACGTTTTATCCGGCTATGTAGCGGTCTTGTTTCCTCATTTGAAAAAAGCCTTTTACTGTAATGTTAAGGGTTACAAAAAGCGAAGCATTGAAATACCACAAACTGAAACCGTTATTAAGGGACCCCGCGAAGGCTTTACGGAGGATTTGCAGGATAATCTTTCGGGCATACGCCGAAGGATTAAATCGGACAAGCTTAAGGTAGAATATTTTGAACTGGGAAGATCCTCACGCACCGGCACCGTTATGATGTATATTGACGGTATAGCGCCTGAGCGGATTGTCAATTATATACGCAACAAGCTGCAGTTAATAGACAAGGATTATGTCATTTACCTCAACTATATTGAAGACAGCCTTAAAAGCAGGTTTACACCCTTTGATACCATCGGTTTTACGGAAAAGCCGGATGTGGCGGCTGCAAAGCTTATTGACGGCAGAATCATTATCATCATGGATAATAACTCCTTTGTTATGACGGCTCCGTATTTTTTTATTGAGAATTTTCAAACATCCGACGATTATACGTTGAACCCCTATATGGCCAATATGGGCCGTTTGCTGCGATGGATTGCGTTTGGCATGTCCGTGCTTATCCCGGGCATTTATTTGGCCCTTATCACTTACCATTACAAGCTTGTACCATCCATTTTCCTATACCGAATGGCTATCTTCAGAGCAGGTGTGCCGGTGCCGACAGTGGTGGAGCTGCTTTACATGACTGTGTTTTTTCAGATAATACGGGAAGCAGGAGTACGCCTTCCACAGCCAATTGGTCCCACACTCAGCATTGTAGGCGCGCTGATACTCGGAGAAGCGGCTGTAACCTCGGGACTTGCCTCTCAGGTAACGGTGGTTATTGTTGCTATTTCTTCCATAGCCTCCTATCTTGTTCCCAACTTGCATGCGCCTATTTTTGTCTGGGAAATATTCATTATCATTATGGCGTCACTAACTGGGCTTCCCGGCTTCTATACCGGATTTGTGCTTTTTGTGGCTCATCTGTCCGGGCTGACAACCTGTGGCTATCCCTATCTCTTTCCTCTGGGAACCTTAAAGAAATTTAAATTTAAGGATACTATCCTCAGAGGAAACTTAATGGAGGTATCCAGACACAGGATGCCTGAGGACGAAAACAATGATTAGGAGGGTGAGGTGTATAGTCTGTATTCTGGTCTGTACACTTCTTTTGGGAGGCTGCTACAATTACCGTGATATGAACCGCCTGCTTTTTTCAACTCTTGCCATTTTTCACCGTGATCAGGACGGAAAAATTGTTGTCTTTGGCGAGTTCTTTAAGGCCTATCGCGGGGAAGGTGAAAAGGCCGGTATGGAAAAGCGAATTGTTCTTCAGGGCAAGGGAGAGACCATTTTTGAGGCTATCTCCTGGATACGCCTGTCCACAAGCTTTCCTATGGATTATGCCGAAAATAAAGCCCTTGTACTTTCCATGGATCTTATTAAAAGCGGAGTGGAGGAAGTTCTGGACTCCACAGATCGGGATCAAAAGCCATCCTGGCGGCAATACCTGTTTGCTTTTGAAGGAAAGCCGGAGGAGCTTATGAACCTAAAAATGGAGGATGAGCAATTCAACGGGCTGTTTCTTAATAACATGATGGTTGCACAGGAGAAGAATTTAAGCACCACTGAGCTGCAATTTTATGAAATGCTTGATAATTTGGACATGGGAAGTCAGATAAACGTCATCCCGATACTTAAGGTAGAAACCCACAATGCGAAGCAGGAGAATTCCGGCGGCACTGGGGACGGGGAAAAGAAGGGCGACTCCCAGACGGAGATAGAAGACCCTGAAGGGCAGCAGGATACAAGCCAAAGCAAAGGCAGCGCGGATGACTCCGGCGGAAGCAAAACCGAAAAGGAAGAAAGCAGCGGCAGCACTAAAGATACTCCCCAGGAAAAAACTGGTGAGGGTAAAGACGGACAGGAACAAGCCGGAGGCAAAAGCGGTGAGCAGGACAACAAGCAAAGCGGCAGTGAAAGCGGAGCCCAGGACAGCAAGCAAAGCGGCAGTGAAAGCGGAGCCCAAGACAGCAAGCAAAGCGGCAGTGAAAGCGGAGCCCAGGGCAGCAAGCAAAGCGGCAGTGAAAGCAGCTCTCAGAGCGGAAGCAAAAGCTCAGGGAGCGGTTCTGAAAGCACTATAAACCAGTTGATTATGCCTCATCTTTTGCTGGATGGGGCCGTCGTTCTGGTGGGGAATAATCTGGCTGCAAGCATATCTAAGCCCCAGCTTGAGGCTTACAATTTCTTTAAAGACAATGTGGGTGAGGGCATAGTAATAACCAACAACCCTGAATATGACGGCAAGCAGGCCAGTTTTTCTGTCTTGTCCAGCAAGCCTAAACCGACTATAAAATATGAAAACGGAAGGATTAAGCTAAATTACAGAATTAAAATAAAATTAGTCCTTATGGAGGCTGAACAAGGGATTACCCTCTCCGATCACGGTATTGAAGAAAAGCTGATGAAGAATGCGAAAACATCAATCGAAAAGCGTATGATGGATTTTTACAACGAGATGAAGGAAAAGAAGATCGATATTCTGGATATAAAAAGACTCTTGTATATCAAATACCCCGCGCTTGTTGTTGATGATCCTCTGAGCATTACGGACCTCACGGTGGAAACAGCCATAACATTGGATGATGAGGGTAAAATAAGGGATGCCCGGTATTGAGCATTCATAAAGGAGCCTCTACGAACGGATTTGCTCCTGCCGGCTCAATGAGTTAAAATAATTCTGAGGTTTTTAAACAGCGGCCACTAGCGGCAGAAAGGGCTGTAATTAAAATCTGGGATTATTAACTGGGAAGGAATCCTAAAAGTGGATGTTCTTAGATATATAAAAAGCAGGTATGGCATGTCTCTGAATAAGCAGCAAAGGGAGGCTGCCCTTCATGGCGAAGGCCCTGCCCTGGTGCTGGCCGGTCCCGGTTCGGGAAAAACCACTGTTCTGATGGTTCGAACGGCTTACCTCATCTTTGAGCTGGGAATTAAGCCGGGTCAAATACTTGCCCTTACCTTCAACAAGGCCGCCCAGATGGAGATGGACACGCGTTTTCAAAGGCTGTTCGGGGACCAATTATCGGAACCGGTGCGTTTTTCAACACTTCACAGCTTCTGCTACGGCGTGGTGCGTCAATATGAAAGGCGGCAGGGAAAAAAGCTGCGGCTAATTGAGGGTGGCAGCTCACTGGAGCCCGGTGAACAGGCAAATGGGGACTTAAGCAAATATGCTCTTGTTCGGCGTATTTACGGTGAGATTAACGGTGTTTCACCTCAGGAAGAGGAAATGGAAAACGCGTTGAATGAGATTAGCCGATTGAAAAACAAGCGATTGTCCGAAGAGGAAATAAAGGACTTCAGAACCAAGAATTTTCCCCTTGTTTTCAAAGCCTATGAAGGCGTCAAAAAACAGAACCTGTTAATGGATTTCGACGATATGCTCATTTACGCGGATGCTATTTTTAGAAAATGCCCGGATCTGCTTCAACGCAGCCGCGAAAGCTTTCGCTTTTTTCAGGTGGACGAGGGACAGGATTTGTCTCAGATTCAGTTTGATATTCTGAGGCGCCTTGTTCCTGACCAAAAGGGCAATCTTTTTATTGTTGCCGATGATGACCAAAGTATTTATGGCTTTAGAGGAGCTGAGCCCCGGCACATACTAAAGCTGGGGGAAAGCTATGCTTCTCTAAAATTCTATAAGCTGGAGCAGAATTACCGTTCTATAAAGGAAGTGGTAGACCTTTCCAGCCAGTTTATAAAGACCAATGAGGCACGCTATGAAAAAAGCCATTTTACGGAGAATCCCTCCGGCATGCCTCCACAAACGGTTAAAAGCCCGGATATGGAGCAGCAGTATACCTTTATAAGGGACAGGCTGAAAGCCGGTGACACCTCTGATAAGAGCTTCACTGCCGCTATTCTTTACCGCAATAATTTGTCGGCGGTATCTCTGTCCGATTTTCTGGACAGAAACCGCATTCCCTTTACCATAAGGCAAGGCAAATCCGGATTTTTTTCACATTGGCTGGTGAGGGATATGACGGCTTATTTGAGCTTTCTGGCAAATCCGTACGACGGGGAGGCGTTTTCCCGCTTTTTCAGTAAGCTTAACAGATATATAAGCCGGGCGATGGTGGAATTTGCACTGATGAGTCGGGAACCTGAACCGTTTATAAAAAGAATGCTGGCCTGTCCGGAATTAAACAACGAACAGAGAAAGCGCATCAAGCTTCTTTCCGGCGAGTTTAAAAGACTGTCCGGTTCATCGCCCCTCCATGCTCTTGAATATCTGGAAGACCAGTTTAAGTATTTCGGATCCATTCAATCCTTTGCTGAGAGTACGGGACAATCCATGGATTATTTATATAAGCTTTTTGATACGGTAAAAACAATAGCCTCACCCTGTAGAAGCTTCCTGGAGATGCTGGAGCGTTTGTCCTCTCTGCCGGCACTCCTTGAAAAGCCGGTGGGAGGCCCCGAGAGGGAAGGCTTCCAGCTTACGCTGTCCACTCTTCATGCCAGTAAGGGCCTGGAATACGACAAGGTGTTTATGATTGATCTTTTCAAGGAAGAAATTCCGGGAGAATCGGTAATTACCAAGGCTTACAGGGAAAAGGACACCTCGGAGCTGGAAGAAGAAAGACGGCTGTTTTATGTGGGTATGACAAGAGCCAGAAAGGAGCTCTACCTTCTTAGTCCTGACAGCCGGTGCGGCAGAGCTCTGCCCAGAACCCTTTTCTTAAACGAGCTGGCTTCAATTAATGCAAAACTAAGCGGTAACGGAAGCCCCCAGGCAGAGGAAGGGGTAACCGTCATACATAAAAAATACGGGAGGGGCGTAATTGTTGCCGCAGCTGAAGCACCATCGGGAAATGTTACTCTGGAAGTGGATTTCAGCGGACGGGTCAGGCGCCTTGATTTGGGCATTTGCATGGAACAGGGCATTCTGGTCATTGAGGATTAGAGGAAAAATAAAGTGTCAGCTGCTGGGAAAGGCTTCGTATAAAGCTTTCACCGGCTGCCAAAGACGTATCCCGGGTTAATGCACAAAGAATGTAGGGCTGTTTGGCATAAACAATGCCCGCATCGTTATATATGCCAAGGCTTGAATTGGTTCCTGTTTTATGAGCTACAGGGATTTTCTTTGATACCCGCTTGACTCCCACCGGAATGCGGGTATTATAGATATTCTCAGTAAGGCCCTGATATAAAAGGGCCATGTATTCATCCTCCTCGCGGTAACGATAAATATTATACAGAATAAGACCGGTGTCTGCCGGGGTAATCCGGGCACAGCGCTTGGCGGTTCCGTATTTTGAAAGATTGTTTTGGCGGCTGTAGCCCTGGGCACCGGACATTTCACCGTATATCCGGCTGTTTTCGATGCCTAACCGCATCAGCACTTCATTGGATTTTTCATTGCCGATAAGTCTTAATGAAGCATTGGAATAATTATTATCGCTTTTTGCCAGCATGGTCCGAATCATGGCAGGCAGCTTAAAAGTACGTCCCGTAACCTTATCAAAGTACTTTATGTCTCCGTCAAGCTCGCCATGACGCATCATATCACAAAGTATGTAGCCCTGAAACAGCTTTATCACTGAGGCGCTGTTAAAAAAGCCTTCAGTCGCGCCATCCTCCGGATCCCTCCAGGTAAGATTTTCGTTTACTCCAGTGTGAAAGCCCTTTTCCAGATCCATAACAAAAACTCCGTAGTCAGATTTAATGCCGGATTCCCTCTCTGCTTTTTTTATGATTTTGATAATGTCGGAACTAAATTGAATATACTCCGGATCCTGAGGATTCGTGTCCGGAAGGGCCGTGTCAAGGGCAAATACCGGAGGTGAGGTCACTTCTGTGGGTTGGGGAACAGAATCCTTTGGGGGGTCAGCCGGATGAAAGCTGTCCGGAGTCGTAATTTGGGAAGAGAGGGGACGGGGGGAAGCAGAGGGCGGCGGCAAAGGCCTTTCTTCAAAATAGGCTGTCATAACAGGCGGCAGCGTTTCAGAACGAGGTGAGGTTTTCACCGAACTGCCTGTTATCATAAATGGTATTAAAAGGATAATAAGGAGAGTCATGCCCTTTTGTCTGCCGTTCATTGGCCGCCTTGCATTAACTTGCTTTAGTTATCTGATAAAGCGTATTCGGCGAAGAGCAAAAGTATTAAGAAAAATTGCCGAAATGCATATGAAAAACTAAGAAAACATGAGATAATAAATGAAATAGTATGAAAGCGCGAGATAATTTTGCTTTTACCGGGTAGTAGTTGATGGAATGATTCAAATGGTCACACGAACGCTATATGCAATCAGGTGAATATGTGATACAATTTTAACAAATAAACGACAAGCGCTTTGTTAAAGGAAAGGAGGTGTACTCATGAAACGAAAAACCTTTTACCCGGGTACGAAGGTTCCCGCTCAGGAAAACAGCAGTCT
>JAFADM010000605.1 GCA_023424865.1 Bacillota bacterium
GGCCACCTACTAAAGCCCTGTCGGTACCATGCCCCACAGCCGTTTTTGCAAAGGATCCGTGAAGCCTGACATGGGCTTCACGGATATCCTCGCCAAGAATCATGCGGGCCATGCGCCCAATGCGGACGGCCCCGGCGGTATGGGAGCTGGATGGCCCCACCATAACCGGCCCGATAATATCAAAGATATTCATTATTTATCTTTTCCTGTTTCCATTTTCAATCTGAAAAGCTGCCTGTTCTCCTGAGTCATACGGTTCACTTTGTCAATAACACCGTCAAGGAGTCCGAAAATGGTTTTTGAAAGCGCGTGGACTTCCTCCTGAGCCGACATGGCCGCGCCCGCATTCTTTGCTTTAATGGCAGACACCACTTCAGAGCCCTTCTTGTGAAGCTTGATATGAATTTCATCAATCTTGTGCCAATCCTCGGCAAGCTCTCCCTGCTTTATATCCACCAAATTGTAAAAATGGCCGAATGCACATTTAGTGCCGTCGGTTTGAATAGCGCGAAGGGCCATATCCCCTACCATGGAATCCAGCTTTTCTATCCAGGCATGATGAGCTTTTTTGGCCTTCTCAATATTTCTTATAAAGCTGTCGTTGCTCATGGCGTGAATGCCGCCTGCCAGCATTTTATTGATATCCTTTGAAATGCGGGACAGGTTGGTATCGATCTTGGCTACGGTTCTGGCGGATTCCGACGCTTCTTTGGACTGTGTCAGCACACTTTCCGTAAGGAAGGTAATACGCTGGGTCTCATCGGAAGCGCTGCGCATGGCGTTATTGATTTCACCGGCGGAAATGGATATTTCATGAATGGCACTGGAAAGCTCCTGTACCCCTTCCACCGTATCATTGAGATTTTTAACATTCTCCTTGATGGAGCGGTTCACGGTCTCAATGCGATCCGACATTTTAATGGTAGATGCCAGGGTATTGGTCATGCTGTTTTTTCCTTCGCTGGCGGCGCTATGAATGGCTTCAATGAAGCTTTTCATACCGTCCAGCTGGTTTTTCGTGCCGTCGGCTAATTTCCGTATTTCCTCCGCAACCACAGCAAAGCCCCGTCCTGATTCACCGGCGCGGGCTGCTTCAATGGCGGCATTCAGGGCCAGCATGTTGGTTTGCTCGGCGATTTCCTCTACGCCCTGGACAATAACATTGACCTTTTGGATCATGTCCACCAGCTTTTCGATTTTGTCCGACATTTCCTGAGCATCTTTCATAACATCATTTTTTATGATATCGATATCGGACATGAGCTCGATGCTGGTATTATTTAGTGTTATCAAATTCTCAGACTTCTGGGTAATATTCCCCAGAGTTTTACTGTGTACCTGAATGGAATCGTTTACCTGGTCCATGCTGGCGGTAGTTTCCTCTACAATAGCCATATTCGTCTGACTCAGAATGGACATTTCTTCGGCGAACTGCTTAATGGAATCGGCAATAAAGGACATCCCCACATCGAAATTACTGAGATTTGCCGTTTCTTCCATGAGCTGATTTGCTAAATCGCCTACGGCGGATTCATTATCCAAAAGTTTTGAAAATTCTTCGAGAATCCTCCTGTGTATAGGATACTCAATTTTAGGCTTTTCCGCTTTCAGTCCCTGGAGTCGCTTTGCAACGTACTGCATGACACTGTCGATTTCGTAGCATGGCTTTCTTTTAATTAATTTCATGGCTTGGATTCCATCCTCTCCGCTGTATTCTATTTATTATTGGCACACGATCTCTGCCGACTGGAAAACATAACGCTCTGCACAAATCACTATAAATTTACCACCTTGGACGAGCAGTTAACGCTTATTCCGGCTCAGGAGGATTTTATTCCATTAATACTGTCTTCCCCAGTAAACCATGTTTTTAGCCTTTTTGCCACAGCAAACGCAGGTTTCTCCCAAATTCTCCTCTACAAAGGGAATACATCTGGCAGTAGCCCCGGTTTTCTCCTTTATTTCTGTTTCACAAGCTTCGTCACCGCACCACATGGCCTTGATGAAGCCCTGCTCCTTGTCGATCTGGCTCTGGAAGGCGTCCAGGCTGTCTGCTGTGAAGGTTTTGGCCTCTCTCAGGTCAAGGGCCTTTTGGTACATTTCCTGATGAATCTCCTCAAGAAGGGCAGGAATCCTTGTTTCCAGCTCACTCATGGGCACAAAAGACTTCTCACGGTTGAGGCGTTTAACCAGGACCACCTGTTCCTTCTGGATATCCTTAGGACCAATTTCCAGTCTTAAGGGTACGCCTCGCATTTCATGCTCGGAGAATTTCCAGCCCGGCATTTTGTCCGAATCGTCCACCTTGACGCGGCAGAAGGCGGAGAGCTTTTCCTTAAGCTCATAGGCCTTTTCAAGAACACCCTCCACGTGCTGCATAACAGGCACAATGACCAGCTGGACAGGAGCTACCTTGGGAGGAAGTACAAGGCCGCTGTCATCGCCGTGAACCATGATGATGGCGCCTATAATGCGGGTGCTCACACCCCAGGAGGTCTGGTGGGCATATTTAAGCTGATTGTCCTTGTCCAGGTACTGGATACCGAAGGCCTGGGCAAAGCCGTCGCCAAAGTTATGGGAGGTTCCCGATTGGAGCGCCTTTCCGTCATGCATCAGGCTTTCAATGGTATAAGTTGCCTTGGCACCTGCGAATTTTTCTTTTTCAGTTTTTTGGCCCTTAACAACAGGAATAGCCAAATATTCCTCACAGAAGGAAGCATAGACATTGAGCATGCGGATGGTCTCCTCCTGGGCCTCCTGAGCGGTGGCATGAACCGTATGACCCTCCTGCCACAGGAATTCGACGGAGCGGAGGAAGGGGCGCGTGGTTTTTTCCCACCGCACAACGGAGCACCATTGATTGTAAAGCTTGGGTAAATCCCTGTAGGATTGGACAATATCCTTATAATGATCACAGAACAGGGTTTCCGAGGTGGGCCTGACGCAAAGGCGCTCCGCCAGCTTTTCACTGCCGCCGTGGGTTACCCATGCCACTTCCGGAGCAAAACCCTCAACATGATCCTTTTCTTTTTGAAGCAGGCTTTCCGGAATGAACATGGGCATATAGACGTTTTCATGTCCGGTTTCCTTAAAGCGCCTGTCCATTTCCTTTTGAATAAGCTCCCAGATAGCGTAGCCGTAGGGCCTTATAATCATGCAGCCTCTGACGCTGGCATATTCCACCAAATCAGCTTTTTTTACAATGTCCGTATACCACTGGGCAAAATCCTCCTCCATGGGGGTTATAGCTTCAACAAATTTCTTTTCCTGTGCCATGCACCAATCTTCCTTTCCTTTTACTGCTATATTAAATGAGCAACAAAAAACCGCCCCAAAAACTGGGACGGAATAACAATCCGCGGTACCACCCTCGTTGACAGGCTCTGTGCGCTGTCCGGCTTTATGAGTTCATAACGGTACTCAGCCGCCGGCCTCATCGGCCATGAGTCTCAGGGGTGGGACAAAGAACCGATATGCGAAGGACTTGCACCAAACCGCCTTCTCTCTTGGCATTCCATTCCTTTTATTCCCGTCATCAACCATTATTATTTGTGCGCCTTTATTGGAGACGCATTACGAGTTCATTATATGCCAAGGGATTTTAAGCTGTCAATAGCTTCTGATTTCAATTGATTTAGATTATAACTGCAAAACAAAGTATACCCGGGGCAGGCTATGATTTATGCCGTTAAAAGAGCCGGTAAGAGTAAAGCTACATAAATGCGCTCTTTATTTTAAGCCATTCATCCGGATAAAAATCACCGCTCCACATGTTGACCTCCGGTGCGATAATCCTTTTTTCGGGGTTGGAATTAAGCCATGCCGCCCACCAGCTATAGGAGCTATTAGCTATAATTTGGTGCTTGCAGGCTGTCATAAGGAAGAAATCGTCCAGTGTTGTATTTTCTGATGGGTAGACCGGATATTTGAAATTTAAGTCTTTAAAATGACTTTCAAAATAAGCCTTACAGTAATCTCTATCGTCAGAAAAAATATAAAACACCGGTTTCTCAAGCATTGGACGAATGCTATTTATAGCCCGTTCATAGTAATCCATGGAGATAGTGTTGCCTAGATCCATATAATCGCCTCTTCGGATGTGAATGGCTACGCTGTTACCTTGTGCCACCTCGTCAATCATGGCCTGAGCGTGCGGAGAGAAAGGTTTAACAGGAGTAAACATACGGCAAAGCTCCTCACGATAATCCTTAAAATATTTTTCGCTTTGCCAGTTACCTTTAAAATAGGTACTTGTATTTATATCATGTACTGACGGTTCATACACAGTAGGATTCTTTTCAATGTAAAATTGATTTGTCCAGCCAATGGCGTTCAGCTTTCTGATTTTATTAAGAAAAACCTTATCCATATAGGAAGTACCGTATTTATGCGTCATCCTGCAATCATAGGCCACATTTAGGTTAATCAAATCAAGCTTCCGCGTCATTCCACTGTCCTGTGTACTTGTATCAAGGCACAGCTTTG
>JAFADM010000607.1 GCA_023424865.1 Bacillota bacterium
TCAAGGAAATGTAATAGAAATATAAGGAGAGTGTGCATTCATGTCAGGTCATTCGAAATGGGCCAATATTAAGCATAAAAAGGAGAAGACGGATTCCCAGCGGGGTAAAATGTTTACGAAGCTTGGACGGGAAATCGCCATTGCCGTCAAGAGCGGAGGCAGTGATCCCCAGTCAAACACCAGTCTCCGAGATATTATTGCCAAAGCAAAGTCCAATAATATGCCTAACGATTCCATTTCCCGCAGCATTAAAAAAGCGGCAGGAGAGGGAGACGGTGCCAACTATGAGGCTATTTCATACGAAGGCTACGGCCCCAGCGGCGTGGCAGTTATCGTGGAAACCCTCACGGATAACCGTAATCGTACGGCCGGGGATATCCGTCATTTCTTTGATAAATACGGCGGAAATCTTGGGGCTACGGGCTGTGTGTCCTATTTGTTTGACAAAAAAGGCCAGCTTATTCTTGAAAAAAAGCCTGACATGGATGAGGATGAGCTCATGATTAAGGTCCTTGATGCAGGCGCCGAGGACTTTTCCGCGGAAGACGAGTATTTTGAAATCCTTACCGAGCCGGAAAGCTTCACTCAGGTTCGTGAAAGCCTTGAAAAGGACGGGTTGGAATTTATAAGCGCCGATGTCACCATGATACCCAAAACATTGGCTAAGCTTACCGAGGAAGAAGCTGTTTCCAATATGGAAAAGCTGATAGATCGCCTTGAGGATCACGACGATGTGCAGAACATCTGGCATAACTGGGATGAGGATTGAGTTTTTATAGCGTTTTTTAGGAGCACCCTATTGGGTGTTAAATCAGATGGAGGCGGTTTTATATGACGGATGAAACCAAGGAAACGGCTGCAAAAAGCCATGAAGAACATAAGCAGATGCTGACGGCACGGGAAATACAGGATCTTCTGCCCCACAGATACCCTTTCCTGCTGGTGGATAAGATGATACTTCTTCCTCGGCCGGACGCACTTCAGCTAGAGCCCGGCATGAAGATGGCGGGCATTAAGAATGTGACGTTTAATGAGCCCCATTTCCAGGGGCATTTCCCTGGAACCCCCATTATGCCCGGTGTACTAATCATTGAGGCTCTTGCACAATGCGCAGGAGTCGGGGGCCTTTTGGTTCCTGAGAACAAGGGCAAGCTGGCGCTTTTAACCGGAATCGAGGATATGAAAATACGAAGACAGGTGGTTCCGGGAGATGTACTGCTTCTTGAAATTGAAGTCATGGCTTTTAGAAGAGAAATGGGACGGGTAGCGGCTAAGGCTTCCGTGGACGGCGCCATAGCCGCTCAAGGTATCATTAAATTTGCTCTTATTCCCGGCTGACAATTTCTTAAAAATCTAGCATTAAATATTATAGTTATCCTAAAAGGAAACGGAAGCACAGGTTAAGCATGGCCATATTCGCTATTTCCGATTTGCATCTCTCCTTCGGAACCGACAAGCCTATGGATATCTTCGGGGGAAATTGGGAAAATCATACCGACAAGCTAAAGGATAATTGGGTTCGGGTAATTGGGGAGGAAGACTGGGTTCTGGTTCCCGGAGATATCTCCTGGGCCATTAGTCTGGAGGAATCCATTCCCGATTTTACATGGCTGAACAGCCTCCCCGGAAAGAAGATCCTTTCTAAGGGCAATCATGACTATTGGTGGAGCACCTATAAAAAATTTGAGGATTTTAAGACGGTCCATGGCTTCCATACCCTCACCATGCTCTACAATAATGCCTATTCCTGGGGCGGCTATGCCATTTGCGGCACCCGGGGCTGGAAAAGTCCTGATGAGCCCGATTTCTCCGAAGAGGATGAAAAGATTTACAAGCGTGAGCAGGAAAGGCTGAAGCTTTCTTTAAAGGAAGGAGTTAAGCTGGGGGGAAGCCTTATCGCCCAGCTTCATTATCCTCCCTTTGATGCCAGGCACAGGCTCAACGCTTTTGGGGATATCCTGGTTGAATATGGTGTAAAGGCCTGTATTTATGGTCACATACACGGAAAGGTGCCCCGGCAGGCCCTTTATGAAGAATTGGAGGGCATTGCGTTCAGGCTGGTGGCCTGCAATCAGATTGCCTTTGATCCGGTTAAGCTAGTCGATTAAGATTTCATTTAATTTTCATTAAAGAAATGCTGTTCTTGTCTTTTCATGTCGAAACAGGTAGGCTATAATGGAATAAAACGGTATGGAAGCATTGTCCAATTCGTTCCCATGCGCTTTAAGGTGTTTGATATGAAAAAACAACAGGTACTGCCGGCTTTGATTGTCATCTGGCTAGTGATTCTGGGTATTGTCTTTTGGGCGGAAAGAACCCCTCAATTTCAGAAGGGCTCATTCATGGTCTATACGGACTGGCTTTTAATCGTCAGTGCCGCAGGTACCCTTATAGCCTACAGGATTCTATATGTAAACGGACAGGTATCCCTCAAGAAGAACAAGCGCATGATGGAGCTTATTGAGAGCATGAACCGCAGCCTTTCCTTTAATGAGCTTCTTAATTATATCTACAAATCCTTTGCACCTTATGTGCCATACGATTATATCGGAATCTGCCTTGTTAAGGAGGAGAAGGGCAAGCGTCTGCTTATACCCTCCTTCGGTATTTCCGGCGGTAAGGTGACAGACCTTCCCCAGGGTTTGCTTCCTTTAAGGGTACCCATCGATAAAACCAGTCTGGAAAGCCTTATTCTTTCTAATGAGCCCCGAATTATCAATGATTACAGGGAATATGTCAAAAAAAGACCAACTCACGATTATACGCGTATTGTCATGAGTGCGGGCATAAAATCCTCTATTACCTTTCCTATATCGGTAAGAGGAAATACCTACGGCTTTATATTCTTTTCCAGTATTAAACGTAATGTTTACAGGGAAAAGCACAAGGATTTTCTCCGGCTTCTGGCCAATTCCATCAACCTGAGCTTTGAAAAAAGTGTCTTTCTGGACAGCCTGCTTTACAGCAGCCTTCTGGCCCTTGCAAAAATGGCTGAAGCCAAGGACGAAGTGACGGGAGATCATTTGGACAGGATGCAGGTGTATGCCTGTGCACTTGGCGATTACCTTTTAAAGGAAAGCGCCTATTCCCAGTTCATAACACCTCAGTTCATGGCGGATTTGGAGCGCTTCAGCCCCATGCA
>JAFADM010000612.1 GCA_023424865.1 Bacillota bacterium
GACGATTACGTCACCAAGCCTTTTCATCCCGATGAATTGGCCGCCAGGGTGGAGGTGCTTCTCCGCCGCAGTTTGGCCGGGCTTCCGGAAAAAATAAAGCTGGGGCGGCATATCCTTGTGGATCCCACGGGGCATACCGTGGTGGATGAGTCCACGGGAGAAGAGGTTATACTGACAGGCAAGGAATATCAGATTCTAATGTATTTCCTGCGTCATCCCAACCGGATTCTTACAAAGGAGCAGATTTTTGAAGCTGTGTGGGGCGAACCCTATATGGAGGGAGATAAAACCCTTTCCGTTCATATCCGGCACCTGCGCATGAAGCTTGAACAGGACCCCAACGCGCCGGAAATCCTTCAGACCGTGCGGGGGATTGGGTACAGGGTGAAGCTATGAGGCACAGAGCGTTCTTTCGCCGATACCTGGTGATCCATTTTTGGATTCTCCTGCTGCTTCCCATCTTCGTTCTAATGATGGCCACCGGAGTCTATCCGGCTTCCGAGCAGGCGGATGAGGACACCTTTCAGCAATTTCACAGCATGATAACTCTAATCGGTCTTATCCTTGCCCTGTTCCTTTTGATTTCATGGGTGTTTTTTTACCGTCTCAGAAAGCGGCTGCTCCGCTTGCAACAGGCCATGTCTGCCCATCCTGACGGCTCCCGTTTCCCACATCCGGTTTCCGTCCGGACCGACAGGATGGATGAAGTGGACCAGCTTGAGGCTTCCTTCAACCGGATGATCCGGCAGCTTGAGGAGAGCCGTTTGCGGGAGCGGGAGGAGACGGCTCTCAGACAGACGCTGATAGCAAATTTATCCCATGACCTGCGAACGCCCCTGACTGTTATTCGAGGTCATGTTTCTCAATTAGGCAAAGAACCTCTCAGCGCCCAAGGCCGTGCCTCCATGGAGGCGGTGGACCGTTCCGTCACGCATATGGGAGAGCTGATGGACGGCATGCTGTCATACACGCTGCTTACATCGGGCAAATACCCCTACAGGCCTGTCCCGACAAATATGCTCCGGTTTGTGAGAGCCTCTGTTGCTTCCTGGTATCCCGCCTTCGAAAATGCGGGTTTCACTGTTGAGGTGGATATCCCGGAGCAGGGGGCTTTTTCATGGGATATCGATCCCCAATGGATGACCCGGGTGCTGGACAACCTGTTTCAAAATGTTCTTCGCCATGCGGGGGAAGGACGTTTTGTGGGTGTGGCCGTGGACGCGGGGCTGGAACAGCTGATCATTAAAGACCATGGCCCGGGAATGGACACGCTCTCCGGCGGCCGCGGAGCCGGAATCGGTCTGGAAATTTCCACACTCATGCTGGCGGAGATGAGGCTGGAGGCCCGGTTTGTATCGGGCACAGACGGTACGGGCGTATGGATAGGCAAAATAAAACCGGAATAAAATTAAACCAGAATTAAACTGAAAGAACCTTGATTTTAGACTCAAACGGTTAAGATGGGAAGCATGACAAGAAAGGAGTGTTATGTTTGCTCACCTTTAATCAAGTGACAAAACGCCGCGGTACTCTTAATATTCTGAGCGGCGTCACCTTTCAGGCCCGTCCCGGCCGTGTGACCGGATTTCTTGGACCAAACGGCGCGGGCAAGAGCTCGACCCTGCGTATTCTGCTGGGGCTTGATCGTGCCACCTCTGGCACGGCCCTTATCAACGGCGTTCCCTTTGCAAAGCTCCCAAACCCCCTTGCCGTGGTAGGCGCGGTTCTCGACGGCTCAGGGGCCCACCCTGCCCGTACCGGACGGGCGCACCTTGGCTGGATAGCCCGGGCCGCAGGCCTTTCCCGCGAACGGATTGACGAAGTACTGGAAATCGTGGGACTTACAGGGGCGGCCTCCAAACGGGTCGGCAGCTACTCTCTCGGCATGGCTCGCAGGTTGGGGCTGGCTGCGGCCCTTATGGGGGATCCGGAGATTTTAATCCTGGACGAGCCCGTCAACGGCCTTGATCCCGAGGGCATCCGCTGGATAAGAACCTTCCTGCGAAAACGTGCGGCCTCGGGCAGAACGGTGCTTTTATCCAGCCATCTTATGGGAGAGATCGCCGAGACAGCGGATGATGTGGTGGTTATCAATAAGGGGCGCATCGTTGCCGACGGTACCCTAACCGAGGTCATCGGGAAGCATCCCACACTGGAGGACGCCTTCTTTGATCTCACTTTCCGGGAAGGCAGGGCGCCGGGATGAGAATTTTTAAAGCGGAACTGTTCAAGCTGCTCTCCCTTCCCACCATCTGGCTGGCGCTGGCGCTGGGACTGCTTGTCCCGGCGGCTGTCGGGGCGATTACCTCCGTAACGGCCCTGGATGGGATTACAGGGGGAACGGAGACGGGCGTAGGGGTTGATGCCGGCTATCAGGAGCTGGCCTTCGGCGTAATGGGCGTCATTATTCTCGGGGTAGCCGCAGTGAGCAGCGAGTATTTCACAGAGAGTGAGGAATCCGGCGGCGTGCGCCAGATCACTGCCAGCCTGACCGCCATACCGTCCCGCCTCGGCTTTTTGCTGGCAAAAGCGGCTGCCGTGGCCCTTGTAAGCATGCTGCTGGCCGCAGCGGCCTGCGCTGTCACCATGACCGTCCTCCGAATCATTCTTGGAGAGTATTTCACGGTACCGGGTGCCGGGGATCTTCCCCGGCTGGCCGGGGTTATTTGCTACTGGGTGCTTACGGCGCTCCTGGCCTTCGGGCTCACCGTCCTTACGCGGCAGAGTATTATTCCCCTGGCCGTACTGATTACAAACACCTCCGTGGTCACCGTAACCTACCTTCTCACCCGCATTACGCCTTTGGCCAACTACTTTCCGGACATGGCCGGCATTCGCATGTTTATTCATCAAGTCCCCGATACCAATGTGGAAATTTCCCCCCTTGCCGGCGGTATGGTCATGACTGCCTGGGCAGCAGCGCTGCTCCTTGCGTCCGCCGTTGCTTTCTTAAGGAGGGACGCATGAGCGCCGGGGGTGTCCGGCCCGGGGGCAGGGAAATAAGCCGGATGCTTTCTGCCGAAGGGTTAAAATTAGGGTCGCTGCCGGCCATAAGGCTTACCCTATGCGCCACGCTGATTGTCAATCTCATCCTGGCAGCCGCGTTTATCAGCGCAGGATTACAGGGCTCAACCGTTACGCGGAGCGCTCTTGATATCGGCATTGCGTCCGTTGGCTACTCGCAGGCCGGCTTTATGCTCCTGGGAATACTGGCGGCCTGCTCCGAATACTCAGGCGGGCAAATCCGCACAACCCTGGCAGTGATGCCCCGAAGGGGCCTCCAGCTTATCACCGCGCACCTGGCGCTGGCCCTCCTGGCTCTTCCCGGGGCGGCGATCCTTTCGGCGTCGGGAGTGCTTGCCGCCGTAATTTTTCTCGGTGACGCCTCCGGGCCGATTGAATGGCATCAGGCGGCTGCCGTTCTTATGGGGGCCACGGGCTGCCTTACCCTGACTGCTCTCATGAGCTCCGCCATCGGAGTGCTTCTGCGCCGGACACTCCCCGCCACAGCCGCCCTGCTGGGCTATTACTTTATTGCTGGCCCCCTCCTTCGGGATAAGACAGCTCTGGCGAAATACCTTCCCGACACCGCGGGGCTTGCCATGTGGTTCCCGCAGCCGGGCGGCGGCAATGGACTCGGCCCCGCCCAAGGGGCCGCCCTGATGCTTGCCTGGACCCTTATCTCTGTTCTGGCGGCAGTTTGGGTATACCGTAAACGGGATATGTAATGTGGCTGCTTTATGTCATTATGAACCGGGAGGGAGGCTTTTCCCTGCCGGTTCATCTCCGTTATGTTTTAGGAAGGATAAGCGGTTTCATTGTTGTGCATGAGTTTCAATTGTGGGACTCAATCTTACGACAACTGTAAGTGTTGTTTTTTCCACCTGTATGATAAGGTTATTATAGAAATTTTTGTGGAGGTAAGGTAATGAAAATTTCAAATAAATTGCTTCAGGTGGAAGCTGTAAATAAAACCTATGGGAATAGCCAGAATAAAACGGAGGCTTTGAGAGGAATCAGCTTTGATGTGCTGCCGGGCGAGTTTCTGGGGATTATGGGATCCAGCGGTTCGGGGAAAACGACTCTTTTGAACTGCATCGCTACTATGCTGCGCCCCACCTCGGGACGTATTTTGCTTGACGGAGAGAATCTTTCCGATTTCAAAGGGAGTAAGCTTGCGGGTTATCGCGGGAGTAAAATCGGGTATCTGTTCCAGGAGTTTGAGCTTTTGGACAATCTCACTGCCAGGGAAAATATTATGCTGCCCTTAGCCATTCATCATGAAAACCCAAGGCAGAGTGAGGAAAAGCTTAAGAAGCTTTCAGAACAACTGGAAATTCTTTCGGTACTGGATAAATTTCCGGCCCAGATGTCCGGGGGGCAAAAGCAAAGGGTTGCCGCCGCCAGGGCTCTCATCTCAAAGCCAAGCATTGTCCTGGCCGATGAACCCACAGGGGCACTGGACTCAAAGAACGCAAAAATTCTGATGTCCAAGCTGTCCCTCATTAATCAGGAGGAGGGCGCCACCATTCTCATGGTTACACATGACGCAAACGCGGCAAGCTTCTGCTCAAGGATTTTATTTATTCAGGACGGCGTTCTTTTTCATGAGCTGCGAAAGGCCATTCCCGACGAAACCCGGGATGCCTTCTACCACCGCATATTAATGGTTATGGCTCAACTGGGGGGAGGCAGCGCGGATGTTCTTTAATCAAATCAGGCGGAACAGCCGTCGCAACCGCCAGGAAAACGGCTTGTATTTCGGCTCCCTTGTGGCTGCCATTGTCTTTTCCTATATTTTGCTTTCATTGGGTGATCAGGACGTTATGGTTTTCTTAAAGACCATGGAGAGCGACGCGGTGCAAAAGCTGCTGCTCCTGGTGCCTCTGGTCTATATGGTGTCCATGTTTTTTGTTTTTTTCATGGTCTATTTTTCAAATAAATATCAAATTCAGAGACGAAGCCATCAGTTTGGTATCTATCAGATGATGGGAATGAAAAGAAGGACGCTTTTTTTGCTTATGATGGGTGAAACGGTTTGGAACAGCGGTATCGCTCTTTTGATAGGCCTTCCGGTCTCTGTTTTTGTCACGGAGCTGATTAGCCTGATAACGGCACGGCTGGTTGGTTTAGGTATTATAGGCCATCAGTTCGGCGTTTCTGCCACAGGGCTTATCGGAACCATTCTGGGCTTTATGGCGGTACAGCTAACGGCAATGCTTTTGCTCAGCTTTTACACCAGCCGCAAGGAGCCACTGGCTTTATTGCGGGAAAACCAGGAGCATATCCAAAGGATTCCATCTTCCAGGCGAAGCGGGGCAGCCCTGATAAGCGGCGTAGTTCTATTGCTTGCCGCCTACGGTATGGGTCTGTTTCTGCTTCATTCACTGAGTGAAGCCATTGTGCTCCTCATATTCTTTGCGGGAATAAGGGGAACCTTTCTCTTATTTAAAGGCCTGGGCTCTTTCATTGGGCGAATCGTCCACGGAAGGAGCAAAAGCGCCACCGGCCTATTCGCTTTTACGGGAAGACAGCTTCAGGAGAATGTCTTTCACCAGTCAAAATCCCTGGCCATTTCATCGTTGCTGATTTTCCTGGCCATGGCCTGCGTGGCTTACGGGATCGGAACGGCCATAGGAAGCGACGCAAGCGTCAAAAGGACGGTGGATTTTTCTATAAAGGGTGAAGGGACGAAAATAGAGGAGGTATTGGAATCCGGTACTGTAAATCCCTTTGTTCATTCCTTTTATCCAATGCTTGTAGGCCATATGAACAACGCGGCTTATAATGAAAAAAGCGGGAATATGGAAATCAAAAGCAGCACTGTTTTTTCCTGGGAAGGACTGCGCGAGACAGTCACAGAAACCTTAGAACCTACGGACAGCGAAAGATTGCTGCAATGGATAGACAGCGACAGCTATCCCTACTTCATTTCCCTGAAAAGCTATAATGCCCTGCTTAAATCCACGGGCATGAAGGAAATCGCTTTAAATCCCGGGGAGGTGGCAATTTACAGCGGCTACTTTACCAATGTTTCAAACCCACTGCAAAAAGCTGTAGATAAGAAGCCCGGCCTTATAATTGACGGCGAAGCCTATACAATTGCAGGAACGGTTCAAAGTAATAATCTGGTTGCCGACCGCACCATATCCATCGGCATCGCCCTTATTGTTCCCGACGAAATGTATATGAAATGGGTTCAGGATAAGGAGCCCCTATGCTGGAACGTGGTTTTAAAACAGGAGTATATCGAGAAGCAGGGGCTGATGCAGGCCTTGAATCATGTGGATTCACTCCTCTCGGAAACAGGCCTCGAATATGAAAGCTATCTTAAGGGCCTGGGCAGGAATCTGTTTTATATCGTGGGAGGAAGTTATCTTACCTTGTACATGGGAATACTCTTTTTGGTAATAGCCAATACGGTCATGGGACTTAAATTTTTAATTCAGCAGAGAAATACCCGGCACCGCTATAGGACCTTACTGGTGCTGGGAGCCGGTGAACAGGCGCTGTGCCATTCGGCAAGAACCCAGATTCGGGTCTATTTCAACCTGATTATAGGGGTGGGGGCTGTAAGCTCCGTATTTGGAATTTGCTCCATGTTTGCCAGCTTCCTAAGGCTCCCCGAAGGGGCGGATATGGGTAAAATTGCTTCCGTTTCAGGGGTAGCGGCCATTGTGTTTTTGCTTGTTGAATTGGCGTATATCCGTTTGGTTGAGCGGGAAAGCGCTAAGGAGATACGTAGAATAAATACTGTAAGTGCAGAGTGATAGGGAAATGGGGAAAATAAACGCTGTAAAACAGAGTGAATGATGAAAAAAAATGTTACAGAGTGAATGATGAAAAAAATTGTTATTGTGGAAGACGATGTTTTCCTGCGGGAAGAATTAGAGTACATTTTTGAAAAGAAGGGATACGCTGTGGAGAGTATTTCTTCTTTTGCCTCGCCTCTGGAGGATATTGTGGGAAGGTATCCGTCCCTGGTGCTGCTGGATTTGAATTTGCCGGGACAGTCCGGCTTCGAATTATGCCGCTCTCTTAAGGGGAAGGGCATAGGCCCGATTCTTGTTTTAACCTCCCGCAGCCAATTGAAGGATGAGCTTCACGCTTTTGAGCTTGGAGCAGACGACTACCTGACAAAGCCCTGCCATCCGGATCGTATGGCTGCTAGGGCTGAAAAGTTGCTTAAGCTTTATGAAAGCAGGCGTCATCTATTGAACGGACCAGGTTTTCAGCTTGATGAAAATACCTTTGAGGTTATTAAAGCCAATCAGTCACAAGCCTTACCTGAAAATGAAGGAAAGCTGTTGAGAGCCCTTATTAAGGAAGCGCCGGGAGCCGTCGCAAAGGAAACGCTGATGAAGTGTGTCTGGGGTACAAGCGACTATGTGGATGAGAATATATTGCAGGTAAATATGACAAGACTTAGGAAGAATCTTGGGAAAATAGGACTGGAACACATAATAGAAACCGTCCGGGGGACGGGCTACCGCATCAAGGAGGGGGAAAACCTGTGAAGAAGCGGCTTAGGTTTCTTACTCCCGATGTTTTTTTATGGATAGTGCTTTTGCTCCTCGCCAATGGTTTTTTTATACTTCTGGCCTGGCTGGCCTATCCGGCTTCTTTTCCCGGCCTCATTGCAGTGATGCTTATGTTCAGCTTCTCCTTAATGGGCATCGGATTATGGCGAAGCGCCTTGAGAAGGAAAAAAATCGAGGAGACCTTTTATGCCTTTCTGTCCGAACCCAACAGGAAGCATGAAAATGAGCTTATAAAAGCTTTGGGGAATTCCTTCGCTCCTTTGGTACATCAATTAGGCTTTAATATAAGAAACAGTGAACATTTAACAGGCGAGTCCCGGAAAAAAGCCCTTGCCTATGAGGAGTTTATTGAGGCCTGGGTGCATGAGATAAAAACGCCTCTTTCCCTGGCGGCGTTGGTGCTGGATAACCGGCGGGATGAGATGTCGGAACGGGTGCATCAACGGTTTGAGCATATCAAATATAAAATTGGTGAGGATGTGGACAGAATCCTTTATTATGGGAGGATGCAGTCTTCCCATTCCGATTATTCCTATGAAGCCGTGCTTTTATCGGATTGCTGCAAAACAGTGCTGGAGGAGTTAAGCTCGTTCATCGAGGAAAAGAAGGCTGAGGTAATTACCGTAATGGACGATATTCGGGTTATTACCGATGAAAAAACCCTGCAATTTGTTCTTACCCAGATTATCGGCAATTCCCTTAAGTATTCCGTTAGCGGTAAAAAGGCTGTGATATGGCTTGAGGCCGGGATATCAGAAGACGGGAAAAGGTATAACCTGGAAATAACCGATAACGGCCCCGGTGTTCCCGCCGCCGATTTGCCCTTTATTTTCGATAAGGGCTTTACCGGAAATCATACAAACCGGAAAAAAGCCACTGGTATAGGCTTGTTTCTGGTTAAGCATTTTTGCGATGAAATGCAGATT
>JAFADM010000136.1 GCA_023424865.1 Bacillota bacterium
ATACTGTTTTTTTGGAGCCTCTTGTAAAAGAACAGCTGCCTGAGCTCATAGAGGTGGTAAAAAGAACTCCCGGCATTGCTAAGATAAAGGAAACGGATACAGGTGTTTCCTTTATCTTAACGGATGCAAAAACAGGGTGCTCCAGGCTCTTCACCCTTCTTGGAAGCCACTCTGTTCCATTGCGCCGATACGTTATTGAGGAGCCTACCCTGGAAAATATATTTATTCATGCCGTAACCCAAAAGGCCGAAAAGGAGTAAATTGTTATGTCAGGCTTTTTTGCATTTACTAAAAAAGAGTTCATCGAACAGCTCAGAACCTGCAAAGCTTTGATTTTAGGGCTGGTCTGTCTTTTTATCGGCCTGTCCAGCCCCATTATGGCAAAGCTGCTGCCTCAGCTTCTTGAAACCATGCCCATGGACGGACTGATTATTATTTTGCCCCCTTCCACATACATGGATGCTTACAGCCAATTTTATAAAAACATGACGCAAATGGGGGTGGTTGTTATTCTTTTGGTTTTCGGAAGTCTCCTGACCCGTGAGCTGGAGGTGGGCACCCTCATTCCCCTTCTGTCCAAAGGGCTTTCCCGTTTCAGCGTTATCATGGCCAAATTCACGGCCTCCCTTGGTTTGTGGACGGTATGTTACGGAGGGGCTGTTTTGGTGAATTACGGCTACACCCTGTTTCTGTTCGGGAACCATTCCACCAAAGGGCTCTTTTTTTCCTCTTTCGCCCTTTGGCTTTATGGCGTTTTTGTGTTAGGCGTCATCCTTTTGTGCAACACGGCAGGACAGGGCCATTACATTCCCCTGCTTTTATCTTCCCTCGTGTTAATTGTTCTTTTTGCGCTTAACAGCCTGCCCGGGAGCAGGATCTGGAACCCTACGGCTTTGGCTTCCGAAAGCCTGCCCCTTTTCCAGGGCACCGCCGTATCAGGAGACCTTTTATCCCCAATAGGCATTACGTTAGCCGCCATCCTTTTATGCCTCTTTACTTCCCACGAAATATTTAAAAGGAAAGCTCTCTGATTATATCTGATTATAAAGGAGTATTACCGGCTGGAATGAGCGGCATAAAATTGCCGGTACTCGCTAAGCATGCGTTTTAGAAGCTCCGGTGTGTCAAGTCCGTAAGGACAGTGTTTTTTACAATGGTCACAATGGATGCAGTTCTCAATACGATCCATCTTTTCTCTGTAGTCATCGGTAAGAAAGCCTTTATAGGGGGCTCTTGCGAGCAGAAGGGATATTCGCGCTGCCGTTTCTATGGGTATCTCGGCGGGACATGGCTGGCAATAGCCGCATCCACGGCAGAAGGAGCCGGACAATTCAAGCCGGTCTCTTTCAATGACTTTTTTCATGGCAGCGTCCAGGACAGGCGGGTTTTTTTCATATGAAAGAAATTCATCCAGCTCGGCTTCCCTTTGCATGCCCCATATGGGCACCACATTGTCAAACTGGCGCAAAAAGGCAAAGGCGCTGTCGGCCCTGGCAATCAGTCCGCCTGACATGGCCTTCATGGCTATAAAGCCCACATCCTTTTCTCTGCACAGGTTGACAAGCTCAACATCCTCCTGGGAGGAAAGGGAGTTCAGAGGAAACTGCACCGTGTCGAAAAGCCCCTTTTCCACTGCCTCCACTGCAACGTTGAGACGGTGGTTTGTGAACCCCAGAAAGCGTATATACCCTTTCTGCCTGGCCTCCAGAAGTCCCTGATATACCCCTTCCGGATCCTGAATATCCGGCACGGACGGTGGGTTATGAAGCTGGTAAATATCAATATAGTCGGTTTTCATCAAACGAAGGCTGGTTTCCAAATCCTTTAAAAGAGATTTTTTATCCTTCGACGGTGTTTTCGTGGCAATAAAAAGCTCCTTTCTCACATCTGAGAGAGCATAACCTATTTTTTCTTCGCTGTCGGTATAGGAGCGGGCCGTATCAAAAAAATTAATTCCGTTAGCAAAAGCCTTTTTCAGAAGACTTGCCGCCTCGCTAAAGCTCACCCTTTGTATGGGCAGCGCGCCAAAGCCGCTTCTTGAGGCCATAATATCGGTTCTTCCCAATCTTGTTTTCTCCATTGTAAACTCCTCTCCTTCTTTCCCCTTTCCGTTCTTTCTGTTAAAGAATACCGCATTCTCTCTTCCTTTGAACACCCTCTTTTCATATCTGTGAGGAATGGTCCATTATTTATACATTGAAAAAACGGCCAGCTTTGTTTAAAATAAAATAATTAACCACATATTATCCTATATCGAATGACTTTGCAAAAACCCGACGACGGTTTTAACACTTACCGAGCATGGGGGTTTTGCCAGAAATCGGGATGGTGAGGTCGCAGCATGGCTATAAATAGAACTATAAAGTATAGAGAATTGTATAAAATACGGAATGAAAAAACCGGTGAGATCCACGACGGCTTTGATCAGGAATGGTATAAGGGCCACTGGCAGCGTCTTGCAGGATGCGGCCCCACGGTTTTCTCCACTATTTATTATTATCTCAACCGTACGCTTGAGGAAATAAGGGAGGAAAACGAGCCCATAAGCAAGGAACGCTGCATTGAGCTGATGGAAGAGGTGTGGAACCATGTAAAGCCCTCATTTCACGGTGTATCTTCTACAGAAATGTTTTTAAAGGGCGTGGCCTCCTATAAGAAATTTAAGAATCAGGAGCTTATCCACCATTCTCTGGATATTGCAAAAAATCCTTCGGAACGTCCTCCGTTTAAAGCACTTTTGGCCTTTTTGGATGAAGCCCTTGAAAAAGACACCCCTGTTGCTTTTTTGAACCTTCATAATGGTGATGAAAAGGTTCTGGATGCCTGGCATTGGGTTACGCTTATTGCATTGGAATACGATGAAGAAGGCAGCTTCGCCTTTGCAGAAATACTGGATGAAGGCAAAATTAAAAAAATCGATCTTTTGCAATGGTACAATACCACCACCCTGGGAGGCGGCTTTGTGAGCTTCGAACCCCTTGCCCCCAAGAACTGACGGCCTGTGGACATATACCTGCGGCTTTTATTCTAATTAGCAGGCCTGTTCTTGCGTATTTGAAAAAAATGCCTCCGATAGCCAATAAAAAGGATATAGCCTAATATTGCTCCTATTGTGTTCATAATAATATCATCCACATCAAAGGCTCTTCCCCGGTTTCCCAAAAAGCCTGTAAGCAGCTGCACGGTTTCAATACCCAATGAAAAGCTGAAGCAAAACAAAACATTTTTTCCAAAACGTCCAAAGGGCTTCCATAATACCGGAAGCATAAATCCCATGGGCAATAACAGGATGCCGTTTCCGCCAATGTTTTTTATCCAGAACAAAATCATATAGGCATAGCCTTCCAGATTTGTATTTCTGAGTATGTAAGCTATTTTGCTATAGGTGAGAAAAATAGGTATTACATTTATGGAAACCTCATTTTCCACCAGCTTTCCATTTTCCCAATACATAAAAAATGGAAAAAGAGTTACGGCAAAAACACAAATGAGGTAGAGAAAAAACAGGTGTATCAAAAGTTCTCTTCCTGCTGAAGGCTTATTTCTCCTTCCGGAGGGAATCTGATTGTAAAGGAACCGTATTATAAACCATAAAGGTATGCTTATTAGTAATAAAAGCTCTCTGCTTATTCCAAATCCCATTGAATTAACTCCAAAGTGAACCTTGTTTACTTCATTCAGTTTGCTTGCTTCATTCAGTTTGCTTGCTTCATTCAGTTTGCTTACTTTATTCAGTTTGCTTACTTTATTCAGTTTGCTTACTTTATTCAGTTTTTTTATTATAGCAGATTAACTTTAAAAGATAAAAGAATGGAATTTTATTGCCCCAGCGGAAGGACAAAGACAACGGACAGAATTTTTTACATTTTCAGGGCTCCTTTTCTACTTCCTTAACAGCTCTAAAGCTTAAATAATCCTGTTTGCTTGTTATGTCTCTTTCAGCCACGTTCCCATTGTAAACAAGGATATAGGCCCGCTTATTATCCTTTGGCGCAGCATCCTCCGTCCAGTAATAGATGACTTTGGAATACACATCCCACAATGGCGATTCCTTATCGGGCATAAGGTTATAAACAGCCTCCTGCTTTTCGGGGTACCACACACCTCCCGCATTTTTTCCGTGAAGCATAAGAGACCTAACGCCTTCGTCTGCCGTGGGGAGCCGCCAGATGTTTTGCTCGTCAGCCATGATAACCGTCCCGTCTTCCGACAGGTATTTGCATATTTCATGAGCCTTCAGCCACGTCACCCCCTGGTCCGGCCATCCCGGCCCTCTTGGTGCCCAAATGAGTGTGACTCCGTTACCCTCTACTATCTGCATTTGTGTATTACCGTCATTAAAGCGCTGAGAGACTTTTATGCTTTGTGGTATGGATATGGCCGTGACAATTATCAGCGGAACGGCTATGATAAACCTGTAGGCCCATTTAAGGGGAACAGGATTTCCGAAGCAGTAAAAAAGCCCCATAACAGTGAATGGCACTACAAGCAAAAATACAAGGAGGATTGAATTTGCGGCGTTAAAGAAAAAAACACAGAAAAGGCCCAACAGCAGATGTAATACCAGTCCTGTTTTTTTAAAGCGAAGAGCAGCCAGCGCAAAAAGGGTTGGAATAATGGAA
The DNA here is from genome assembly GCA_023424865.1 of Bacillota bacterium. Next base: position 4,623 of record JAFADM010000136.1, read on the forward strand.
AAAGGCATGTATTGAAGAAAATACATGGAGACATTTCCTAAAAAGGTTTTCGAATAGCAGCCCTCATGAAAAAACTCAAAGGATCCCCAATACGACCAGAATCCGGTTATTAAGACCGTAATAACCACGCCGCACCAGCCCAATACCCGTCTCCCCTTATCCGCCATTAAGACCATCTCCTCATTTACACAGGGTGATGTGATTATCAATTTATGCGACACATAATAAGAGGCGCTTAAGGGGTATGTCAGCTTGCCTTTTCAGGTTCGCCACTTTTAGTCCGATATTCCGTCTGTCTTTAACAATAGCACAGACACCGGCAAAGATAAAGAATCCACATGTACCAAATTCATTCTTGAGCATCAGGTTTATTTGACATGATTGAGAATAATTGCTATGCTAGGTGTGTCAAGTAAACGTGACACAGGAGGGTTTCATTGAAAAACAAAATTAAAGAGCTGCGGGAACTACGGGGGTTGACACAAAAGCAGTTAGGCGAAAGGGCCGGCGTTTCCCGCCAGGCGATTAACGCCATTGAGACAGGTAAATTTGACCCTTCCATTTGGCTGGCCTATGATATTGCCCAACTGTTTAACTCAACCATTGAAGAAATATTTGATTTCAGGGCAAGTGCACGAAAATGACAGCTTGTCGCCGCTTGTTTACAGAAAAAACAAAATTCAAAATAAATCAAAGTAATCCTTTACGACTCTGGTATCATCAAAATGAATGGCTCTGTCAGAAAAAACCTGGTAGGTTTCATGTCCTTTTCCCGCTATAAGAACCGTATCCCCGGTACCTGCCCTTTCCAATGCCTTTTTAATAGCCCATTCCCGGCCAAGCAGAAATTCATGGGGACAGTCGGTTTCTTTTACACCCTGCTCAATATCCCTGGCAATATCCAGAGGATCCTCCAAACGGGGATTATCAGTGGTGATAATAACATAGTCGGCCCATTGTCCGGCGATTTTACCCATAATCGGCCTTTTATCTCTGTCCCGGTTGCCTCCGCAGCCAAAAACCACTGTGATTTTTCCGCTTCCCATTTCCTTAATGGTGCGAAGAACATTCTCAAGGCTGTCGGGATTGTGAGCATAATCAATTATGACCTGTATTCCCTTTGAATTGGGGATGACCTCAAACCGTCCCTTAACCCCTTCAAGAGCACAAAGTCCTTCTGCAATAGCTTGTGGCGAAAGGCCCCGGAGAAAGCAGGCACCTGCCGCCGCCAGGGCATTATAGACACTGAAGATGCCTGGCACCTTTAAACTAACCTCCTGCTTTTCGCCGGGAAAGCAAAGGGTAAACCGTACACCATTCAGCTCCTGCTCAATATTTTCCGCAGTTAAATCGGCAGGCTTCTTAATACCGAAGGAGAGAATTTTTTTGTCACCGGCAACCTTCAAAATATCGTGGAAAACCGGATCATCCGCATTGGCAACCACTTGTGTACACTTTTCAAAAAGAAGCAGCTTGGCGTTTTTATAGTTTTCCATGGTTCCGTGCTCGTCAAGATGATCCTGGGATAAGTTGGTAAATACCCCGATTTCAAAATGACAATCGTCTACCCTGTTGTTAACAAGAGCAATGGAGGTTACCTCCATTGCAACAGGATTTACCCCCTCGTCGGCCATTTCTCTCAGCATGGACTGAAGCTCCAGAGCATCCGGTGTGGTGGGATTTATTTTATCGGCCCGAGCCTTTTTGCTTCCGTACCGGTTTTCAATAGTACCGATAACTCCCGCCTTATAACCCGCCTTTTCAAAAATTCCCGCAATATACCAGGAAACAGAGGTTTTCCCTTTGGTTCCTGTAATACCGATAAGCGAGAGGGCTTTGGAGGGCTGGCCGTAATACAGGCTGGCGATGCGCGCCATGGCTTTGCGGGTATCCGGTGTGACAATCAGTGTCACCCTGGGAGGCAGTTCCGGAAGCAGTCTTTCAGCCACCAGGACAGAAGCGCCTCCTTCCACCGCCTGAGCTGCAAAAGTATGCCGGTCCACATTCTTGCCTTTGACACAGATGAATAAGGCTCCTGGGCGTACCTTTCTTGAATTCCACGCGACAGAAGTAATCGCCGTATCCTCCGAACCCTGTACAACACGATATTCCAAGCCTTTTAGCAAATCCTTAACCTGCATGCCTTTTTCTCTCCCCTTACGTTTTTTTACTGTTCCAATGACTTTTTGAAAAGCAAAACCTTTGTCGTCCATCACTATTATCTTATTTAAATTTTTCGCATAATAATCGGCAATTAATGCTTGATTTGTTGCAAAAGATGCAATATTATTATTGCCATGGAAGAGATGATGGAATCCGGCTTTTACCCCAAAAGAGGCTATCTCAGGGAAGACTTTTTGTTCTTTCATTTAAGGGATCAGAAGGGCGAGTCCTATGAATACCATTATCATGATTTCTACAAAATGATCTTTTTTCTTGAAGGACAGGTGTCCTATCTTCTTGAGGGCAGAACCTACCGCCTGGAGCCCGGCGACATTCTTTTTGTCACGGAAAGGGATGTTCACAGAGCGGTTATAGATACTCATGTCCCTTATGAGCGCATGGTGCTGTGGTTTAATCCACGGTTCCTGCCAATGAATGCGGAATCAGGTTTTTCTCATACGGAATGCTTCGATATGGCTTCGACCAAAAAGCAAAATCTCCTTCGGCCTTCCCAGGAAGACGACCGTCTTATAAGAAGGCTTCTTGGTGATATGAAAACGGCCTTCCAAACAACTGTCCCCGGTTCGAAAACAGAAAAAAATGCCCTGTTTATGCTTCTCATGGTTCGGATAAACCGGATCTTTCAAAAGGAAGGCGCAACCTTTGCCGAGCCCAACGGTCAATACGACGAAACCATTCAGAAGGTTATTGACTATATCGAAAGGAATTTGCAGGGAGAGCTTTCCATTGATACTCTCTCCAGCCAGTTTTATATCAGCCGCTATACTCTCATGCACAAATTCAAGCGTGAGACGGGCTTTACCCTTCATTACTTCATCCTCCAAAAGAGACTTCTCCTTGCTGCCAGCCGGCTTAAAAACGGAGCGTCCATTACAGATACCAGCTATGCCTGCGGTTTTACGGATTACTCGGTTTTCATGCGTGCCTTTAAGCGATTCTACGGTGTGGCTCCCAGAGAATATGTCAAACAATATGGAGAATAAACTTTACTATTCCCTTTGGGCAATAATAGAGATTCCCTCATTTGTGTATAAACCCGTCCGGCCCCTGTTAAAATAGAATTTTAAAAGAAGGTTAAGCCAAAGGATGTATTAATAAGATGAAGCCTGTACCCCAGAATGAAATCCAGGGAATTGAAATTTTACTTCCCAAGCGATCCTATTTTGAAGGATGGTATTTTAAGCATCAAAAAGGGAAAAACACCCTTGCCCTTATTGTGGGCTTTTCCACGGAAGGGACGGGCGAGCCTTCCGCCTTTGTTCAGGTAGTAACCAATGACTGCTCCTATAATATCCCATATCCTATTACCCAGTTCCACGGTCACAGAGAGCGTCCTGGAACCCCGGAGAGCCTCCGCCTTTTTGTGGGAAGGAGCCTTTTTTCGGGAAAGGGATTGGATCTTTATCTTGAAGGGCCGGGAATTTCGGTTAAGGGCAGCCTGCTTTTTGGAAGGCTCCACCCTCCCGCTACGGATATTATGGGGCCATTTCGCTTTGTCCCCCGAATGGAATGCAACCATGGCATTTTAAGTATGTACCATAGTCTTTCGGGAGAGGTTGCAGTAAATGGTGAACGGTTTGATTTTAACGGCGGAACCGGTTACATTGAAAAGGACTGGGGTCATTCCTTTCCGGAAAACTATCTCTGGGCCCAGTGCAACACCTTTGAACAGGAGGCGGCAGCTAAAAACGAAAAGACAAACATCATTGCTGCCGTTGCCCGTATTCCCTTTGCAGGAACCCATTTTACCGGTTGTATTTGTTCCGTTTTTCACAAAGGCCATGAGTATCGCCTTGCTACCTATAAGGGCGTACGCATCCTGGAGTTCTCCGAATCCAGCTTAATTTTGAAGCAGGGACATTTAAAGCTTGAGCTGAAGCTTGTTTCAAGACAGCCCCAAAAGCTTCTTGCTCCGGCAAGAGGCCGCATGACACGTACTGTACACGAGCATACGGCCTGTACAGTAGCCTTTCGCTTTTCCAATAAAGGAGAAGTGCTCTTTGACTGGTCAAGTCCTTCAGCAAGCTTTGAATATGTATAACAGGTCCTTCAATGTTGGCAGGGTTACGTTTCCAAACCCGTGAAGCCCTGCCATAAGAGGAATCTGTGTTTCTATTAATTTTCTTTTGAGCCATTGTGGCTTATTTCAAAAATAGTGCGGATATCCCGTTCCAGCTTAACTGAAGTGACATTGACGGCAAGTTCCTCCAAGGAGGAGAGTGTCGCTATGCTGCATAAGAAAAAAGCCGTTAAGTTAAGGTTAAATAATTGGTAAAATATAGGTGACACGAACAGGAGTAACCCTGTTGCCTTATTGCTATAGGTATGCAAAAAGCATAGGGCTTTGTATTTTTTAAATCCGATAAAAAGAGAGAGAAAGCGGATTAAAGCTATTCCGCCAATCCATACCAAAAGCCATAGCGGCCATTGGAACAGAGGAATAAACACAATTAAGGAAACTCCAATGAATATCGCATCCGAAAGGCTGTCAAGAGTGGCTCCCAGAGTGCTTTTACTGTTGGTCTTTCTGGCAATGTAGCCATCCAGAATATCGCTTAAGCCGCACAGCAGATACAAAATGAAAAACAGCGGAGACAAGGGTATTGTAAACAAAAGCATCAGTGAAAATACAATCCGGCTTGCCGTTATATAATTGGGTATGTTCATTGCGTTCACTACATCCATCCTCTAACCGTCAAGCAGCATAAATCGCCTAGGCAAACGAGTCCCCTTTAAAACAGACGGTGTTGTCATTCAACATTTCTATCCTCTATCATTATAGCAGGTATTTATGTTTTTATGGCAGCATTGACAATTGAACGGCTTATTTGGTATAAGAATCATAATAAAGAATGGCTTATTCATAACCTTATACCTAAAGCCGGAAGTGAGGAAACAGAATGACGATTTGCCTTGTCCGCCACGGTGAAACAGACTGGAACCGTATAGGCAGATTACAGGGTCATGAAGACATACCTTTAAACGAAACAGGAAGAGAGCAGGCCAGGCAAAGCGCCTTGTACCTTAAAAAGTTCAACTGGGACACAATCGTTGCCAGCCCCTTAATAAGAGCAAAGCTCACGGCGCAAATTATAGCCCGGGAGGTGGGTTTGAATACAGTTTATGAAGATACAGCCTTTATGGAACGGGATTATGGAAAAGCATCAGGGCTCACCGTGGATGAAAGAAACCTACTCTATCCCGATGGCAGCTATGATGGAATGGAGCCCTGGGATCACTTGGCCCGGAGAGTTTATGATGCCGTATTAAGACTGGCGGATGAAAGCCCTTCAGCAAATATCATTATCGTTTCACACGGCGGTTCCATAAACGCGCTTTTAGCCATGCTGTCCAACAGAGAAATAGGTACCGGTAAAACAAGACTTCGAAATGCCTGCCTGAATATGATTACTTATAGTCAGGGACAGTTTGAAATTCTATACTGCAATAAAGTGGCGGAGGAGCTTTAAGAGGCTGAGCGCCTTTTTAGCTCCAGCATGTGCCGAATCGCCAGTATGGGATGGTAAAAAAGCATTCTGGGTCCCGAATAGCACATCACTTTTTTTATTTTTTCTCTTTCTTCCGGCCTATAGCAAGGTGTTGGGCATTGAGAGCAAAAGTTTTTTGTTTTCATGTGAGGACAGCGAAGAAGCTTCTCATGGGCATAGGACAGAAGTTTGCTGCAGTGAGGACATAGGGCTTCTCCCCCATGCTTTTTGCCCCGGCAGTAAATGGCGATCATTAACTGGACCAATTCCTTTTCACTTTCACGTTTCTGCTCTGTTACGGCTTTCTTCACACAGCTTTACCTCTCCAGTCAGTACTTTTTCCCCTTCCTTTATTGTACGGATTCTAAAAAAGAAATAATAATAAATAAAAAGCAGACATAATCCGATTACGAGCCGGACCGGCCATCGGGGAATGAGCAAGAAGGATAAGGCCAGCATGAGGGTTGCCGTTGAAAGAATACGGATTTTATCTTTTAAAGTCATTGAGCGAGATTCGACAAAGGAATTCAGGTGCTTCTTATACAGGCCTGTCGAGACAAACCATCTATGAAATTTTTTCGAGCCCCTGGCAAGAAAAAAGGCTGCAAGGAGCATAAAGGGCGTGGTTGGCAAAACGGGAAGGAAAACCCCCAGGCAGCCCAGGCCTATACACAAAAAGCCAAGTGAAATAAAGATTGCGCCATAAATTTTTTGAAACATGGGTCACTCCCCTTTTTGTTAGTCTAAACTAATTTTAAATGTAAAAATAGGTTATGTAAATAATATACCTAAAAGAGTTCTTTATTAGTATACCTTATAGATATGAAACGCCAATAAAAAACAAGTTATTTGCTGACACCTCTTCTCTATTGGGACGCGGGTAGCCCGCATAAGTATACCTTATTTACAGTGTAGCTCCTCTAATAGCAGTTTGTACGTTGTATTTACAACCAGCTGGATGCAAAGCTGCTGTTCTTTCCCAGAGGTTTTTGTCTGTGTACAGAAAAGCGGGTACCTTATAGTATACTTAAGGTATCCCGCTTTCTTCAGGACAGGCAGTATTAGTATCTTATAGCTGATACGCGTCAAAAAAAAGACAAATTACCCTATCGGCGCTGCGCTCCAGTGGGTTGCTGGCAAAGCCCGCTTTAGGTATATAAGAATACGGTTGTTCGCAAAAGCTTACAGCATCTCATTGTCAACGATGGCAAGAACCTCATCCACCTTGGCAAGCTCTTCCTTAAGCTGTTCGGGGCTAATGATGAGGGGCGGTGCAATGAGAATCATATTCTCATGGGAATAGGTCATAAAGCCGCGTTTTCCAAGAAGCCCGATGATTTTCTTCATGGTACCGGCAGCATCCCCACCGTAAGGAACAAGGGCTTCCCTGGTAGCCTTGCTCTTAACCAGCTCAATAGCTGAGAAGAGGCCAATATAGCGCACATCGCCCACACTGGCATGCTTTGCTTTAAGATCTTCTAGAAGCTCACCGAGAACCTTTCCGGATTTTTCCACATTCTCAAGTATATTGGTTTCCTTATAGAATTCCAGGCATGCCACGCCGGCAGCACAGGCCAGCGGATGTCCGCTGTAGGTAAGTCCGCACAACAAGGTGTTGTCGTCAAAATGTGACGCAATTTCCTTCGTTACGGCAACACCGCCAAGCTGAACATATCCGCAGGTAACGCCTTTTGCAAAAGTCACCATATCCGGCTTAATATCCCAATGTTCAAAGGAGAACATTTTGCCGGTGCGGCCAAAGCCCGCCATCACCTCATCCAGGATGAGCATGATCCCGAATTCATCGCATATGCTGCGAACACCCTTCAAATAACCCTTGGGAGGGATAAGTACACCGTTGGAACCGGTTACGGTTTCAAGTACAATGCCCGCCACATTGGCAGGTCCCTCATAGATCACCTGCTCGCGAAGCTTGGCAACATAATATTCGGAAGCCTTTTCCTCGGATTCAAAGGAAATTTGCTCTCTGTACAGGTAGGGATCGAAGAATTTAACGAAGCCGGGTATTCCGGGCTCAAGAGGATAACGGCGAGGTTCGCCCGTCAGGTTGCCTGCACCGAAGGTGGAACCATGATAGCTGCGGTAGCGGGAAAAAACTTTATTCCGTCCGGTAAACATTCTGGCCATTTTTATGGCATTCTCATTGGCATCAGCGCCGCCGTTGGTGAAAAACACCTTGCCCATATTATCCGGAAGAAGGTCTATGAGCATTTTTGCAAGCTTGGCCCGGGGCTCGGAGGCATAGGACGGTGAGATATAGCAGTATTTCTCAGCCTGCTCCTTAATGGCTTCGATGATGGCACGGTTGCCGTGGCCCACATTAAGGTTTACAAGCTGTGAAGACATGTCTGTATAACGGTTCCCGTCAAAATCCCACATATAAATGCCTTCCGCTTTCTCAACGGGTATGGGGTTCAGTCCCTTCTGCTTGGACCAGGATTGCAGATTGTACTTCAGAGATGTGCTTTTGATTTCATCAGCCAACATTTTATTTTTCCTCCACTTCACGCTTTCCCTTCAGGGTAGGCTTCTTTTAAACTAACGCATTTCCTTATGACATCCGGCTTTACACCGGCTTATCTCTCACTTATGACATCCGGCTTTACACCGGCTTATCTCTCACCTATGACATCCGGCTTTACGCCGGCTTATCTCTTATAGCAGGATCCGTTTATAGGAAGTCCCGTATATAAAATCCCATTGCCATTTTCAGCTTTTCCTCGGGAGTCATTTCACATTGCAGAATTTCTCGTATTTTCTTTATTTTATAATTGACCGTATTACGGTGCACACCGGTTTTAAGGGCTACCTCCTGCACACTGCCGTCGGAATTAAGGTAACAGCGGAGGGTTTCCAGATAATCGGTGCTGTTCTGACGGTCAAAATCCTCCAGCTTACCGAGATTTTCACTGTAAATTTCCTTCAGAGCACCCGTATCCTCTACGGAAACAAAAAGCTTGTATAACCCCAGCTCCTTATAGCTTAAATAGGCTTTTCCCTGTTTGTGTGCCACATTCATAGCAGCAACGGCTTTACTGTAGCAGTTTTTCAGCTTATCAAGACCATCCTGTACAGGGCTGGAGCCGCCGTGGATTTTAGCGTCACTCCCCTCCTGCCACCACAAATTAACAATCTCCTCAAAGCATTCCGGTATCCGGCCATCGGCAAAGTCCTGAAAAATGATAAGGAGGATTTTTTCATAAAAGAAGATGCTGAACCGGGCACCTGTTTTTTCAAATACATACTGTACCCGAAGCTTAAAGGTTCGAAGCTCTTCTTCTGAAAGGGAGCGTCCTTCGGTATAAAGGCTCATAGCGGCAAGGCAATAAGCCGAATCTGTATGGAAGCCTCTTCTTTCCAGTACAGGCTTATAGGACTCCACACTTCCCGGCATAAATAAAGCGTTTTTAAAGGCACTGGCCAGGCTCATTTCTATTTCTTCACTGAAAACAATCCGGTGGCAGAAATCATAGGTGATATCCACCAGGCGAACCTCCCAGGGAACGGTAAAAAGAGGGAATTTTTCCTCCTCGCAAAACTGGATAACCTCTCTGGGCACGTTTTTTATGTACGGTCCAATATTAAGAACAAGTCCGCTGGCCTTTTGATTGTTCAAATTCTTTACAAACTCCAAAAGCCATTCGGTTCCGATTTGTGCAATACCAGTGGTAAAAATAAGCTCATTGCCATGAAGAAAGGCTGGTACGGCTCTGTCCTCAACCATGTGAACCCATTTGACCATATTGACAAGACCACCCTGTCCTGCAATTAACTGCATATTGTAGGTTGACTTAACGCCGCTTAAAAGCTTGCCCAGGGTAAGGGCCATAGTGTACCTCCTGCCGTTTTGCGTATCTCTCCAAATCTTGTGGTAACTATAACACTTCCCCGATTTATATGTCAATTATGCAACATGGTATTGTCTTTACATTTAGCACATCATCTATATAATTTCAAAAAAAACGCCTGATTATATGCAAATGATATAATCAGGCGTGTAATACGGTACAATCCTATATGTGCTTTAGCACATATAGGATTGATTGTATGCTTTAAGAATTAAAGGGCTATCCCTTCAAAAAAGTCAAATACCTCGTCGAAGGATATCTCATGGCCTCCTTCAAAGACTTCGAACGAAAAACGGTCTTGTACACCGAAGCGTTTATAAATAGCACCAATTTCCTCAATAGCCTGATTGGTACCTGCCAGAGGAAAAATGTGATCCTTTCTTCCATTGGTAAGAAACAGGGGTTTTGGAAGCGTAAGAGCCATGATTTCAGGGCATTCCCCAATATTAAGAAGGCCGGGTATGTAATTGTCTATACAATGATGCATGGCCATGATACTGTGGCGGAAGGTGTTTCCGAAGGACGACACAGCACTTGCAGACAGTCTTTCTTCCAGCGCACCCAAATAGGAAACCACCTGGCCCCCGCCGGAGATACCGAAGGCCATAGGTTTGGACAGCTTCTTTTCTTCCAGCATCCAATCAATGACTTTTATCGCCTCAAAAACACGAAGTCCCGAAAGCGTCATGCCATGAAGCAGAAGCAGGGCCGAATTGGCATAGCAGGCCTGATCGGAGGGGGGATCGAATTGGTATTTTTTTATGGGTCCGTAACCAACAAATTCAGGCACCGCCACCGTATAACCCCTTTTTACCATTTCCAGGGGAATGGTTTTATGATAGGCTTGCTTCAACTCCGGCTCAAAGGATGCCCGGCATCCCTTGTCGTCATGGCCGTGGCAGTACAGTATTGATTTTCCGTTCGGAGCCTCCGGTATTAAAAGATAAAGGGGTACTGTTAAGCCGGGAAGCAAATTGGCATCGTAGGCTTCCACAGCATAGCCTTCCTTTTTTTCAGCGGAAACCGCTACAACCTCAACCTTGTGCTCAATTTTGCAAAGTCTTTCAACGCCCAGCACTTCGGACAACAGCCCCCGCTTGAGCTCCAACAGGTTATGCAGTTCGTCATCCGAACAGTTTAGCAGGGTTTTCACCGTTTGAGTTTCCTTGTACAGATACTCAAAAAATTCGTCAGTTCCGTATTTCATGGCACTTCCTCCTTAACACAGCCCTTATTCCAGGCAGTCGTTATTTTCATTATGACGACTGTGAATGAAAAAATAAATATCAAATTTTTTAACTTTATTACGTTTTTTTACTGCCTTTACAAAGCGAAAAACCAATGCATACTCCCTAATGAAAAAATCAATACTAAGGGTTGAAGAAACGCTTGCTTCCGTTTTTTATGTAACCCACCCAAAATGCGCCTCTGACGATAAATATTCAAAGGGTGTATCCCAAGCCTGACAATCTCATGATGGTCTGTAGTACACTAAATTGAAGCGGAGCGGAAGTTAAATTTTTAGCCAATTTAAAATATGAGAATAAAGAAGCCACACTACACTCAAAAGAAAGGAAGCGTCTCATGGCAAAAAGTAACGGGAATGAAACATGGAAAAATCAGCCCAATCCGGACAAAGAAATTGAGTTAACCACTTATGATCGCCTTTTAAGAGCATGGGAAAATTCCATGGAGCTTGTCAGGGATTATGAGATGTACTCCAAGCGCATTGAAGATGACGAAGAGGTTAAAGGCCTTTTTAAACAGTTTGCAGAGGATGAAGGCCTTCATGCCGCGGCATTGAAGGAAAAGCTTTTAACCATGAAGCACTATAAAATGTAGCTCGAAATGTAATGGAAATCAAAAGCTCCGGGGCATCCAACCCCTCACTCTAGCCAGATTTGCTTTTTGCAAATGGCTATCAATCAGCAATCAGGTCTATGCCATAACCGGCATAGACCTCATTGCTTTCCGGGAAAAAGACTACTAGACAAACTCCCCCAGCCAATTCTTAAGCTTTTCCTCCTCCGCTCTGAAAGGCAGGGTAATGTGGGCCAGATCCCCGTTTTCCCTGTTAAAGCGGATGCAGGTTTCCATAGCATTGTCATTTCGCGCCCAGCTCCGGCGGGAAACCCCCACCATGGTATCCCAGGGCATCGCCATGGAAAGAATGGTGTCTACACGTTCGCTTCCGTCCAAAACCATACCGAAGCCGCCGTTAACCGACTTCCCTATTCCTACGCCTCCGCCGTTATGGAGAGCGATGAGGCTCATTCCCCGGGCGGCGTTGCCTGCATAGCACTGAACCGCCATATCGGCCATAATATTGGAGCCGTCCTTAATATTGGAGGTTTCCCGAAAGGGAGAATCCGTTCCTCCCGTATCATGGTGATCCCTCCCAAGCATAACCGGGCCGATTTCACCCTTTCTCACCATTTCATTAAATTTAAGTGCGATTTTCGTCCGGCCCATGGCATCCTGATAAAGGATACGTGCCTGGGTTCCCACCACCAGCCTGTTTTTCCGGGCATCCCGGACCCAAATGTAATTATCCCTGTCCTGATACCTTCTGTCAGGATCAATGGCTTCCATGGCCGCCCTGTCGGTAGCTTCCAAATCCTCGGTTTTTCCGCTTAGGCACACCCAGCGGAAGGGGCCGTAGCCATAGTCAAAAAGCTGTGGTCCCAGAATATCCTCCACATAGCTCGGAAAAACAAACCCGTCCTTATCGTCCCTGCCGTTTTTTAAGATGGAGGATTCTCCGGCATCGTACACAGCCTTCATAAAGCTGTTGCCATAGTCAAAAAAGTAGGTGCCTCTTTCATGAAGGCTTACGATGAGCCGGTAATGCCGGATAAGGGTTTCATTGACAAGGCGTGTAAAGCTCTTACGGTTCTCCTTAAGCATCCGTGTTCGCTCTTTAAAGGAAAGACCCTGGGGGCAGTAGCCGCCATCATAGGGAGCATGGCAGGAGGTTTGATCGGAAAGCAGATCCACATGAATCTTTTTGTCCAGTAGATACTCTAAAAGATCAACAATATTGCCCTCGTAAGCAATGGCACAGGGCGTCTTTTCTTCGATTTTTTCAAGGGCAAGCAGCATGGCTTCCTCCGTTGTCCTGGCCCAGGCGCTCACCCAGCCCTGCTCATAGCGGGTGCGTATCCGGGAAGGATCCACCTCTGCGATAAGCGCCACTGCTCCGGCAATTTCAGCCGCCTTTCCCTGTGCTCCGCTCATCCCTCCCAGACCTGCGGAAACAAAGAGACGGCCTGTTAAATCCCCGTGATGAGGAATTCCCAGCTTAAGCCGCCCGGCATTGAGAAGGGTATTGTACGTGCCGTGAACAATTCCCTGAGGTCCGATGTACATCCATCCACCGGCCGTCATTTGACCATAGTTGGCAACACCCAGTGCAGCGGCTCTGGCGAACTCGTCGGGCTTGTCATACTGGCCAATCATAAGCCCGTTTGTGATAATCACTCGTGGACTGGTTTTATGGGACTTAAAAAGCCCCGCAGGATGCCCGGACTCAATGACCAGCGTCTGTTCATCAGTGAGCTCCTCAAGATACTTCACAATAAGCCGGTATTGCATCCAATTCTGGCATACCTGCCCGTTTTCTCCATAAGTGACTAATTCGTAAGGATAAAGCGCAACGTCAAAATCCAGATTGTTATCAATCATTACCTGAAAGGCTTTTCCTTCAAGGCACCGGCCCGTATACTCATGAATGGACTTACCGTAAAGCCTTCCTTCCGGCCTGAATCGGTAACCGTAAATACGTCCGTGGTCCAACAGCTCCTGTGCGAATTCCTTTGCCATGGCTTCATGATGCTGTTCCGGTATATAGCGAAGGGCGTTTTTCACAGCCAAAAGCCGATCCTCCGGTGAAAGCACGGCTTCTCTTCTTGGTGCCCTTCGAATTCCTTCCTTGAATTCGGGATAAGAAGGGAGCTCTTCATCCAGCTTTATCATCATGGCCTGCCCCACCGATTCGTTGGTTAAAGGCTTTCGTCCTCCTTCATTTACAGTATTTCCCCCAACTTTCATTTTCCTGCTCCTTTCATAACCTGATAATTGACCTCTTTAATTATTCAAAAGCCTCTATAAGCTTCGCAGCAAGGCTTTGTATTTCTCCGCTTCGCACAAGACGATTTATGGCTTCTATATCCAGACGTATTTCCCTGTCCTCTTCAAGAAAGGGAACCTGACGTCTTACCACCTGTCTTACCGCCTCCACTGAGTCAGAGGGCTTTCGGCCTCTTAAATCCAGCCCCTGAACCGCCGCCATCAGCTCGAAGGCCAGGACGGACAGGGTATTGTCCACTATGGCCACCGCTTTTCTGGCTGCGGTGGTGCCCATGCTCACATGATCCTCCTGATTGGCGGAGCTGGGAATGGAATCCACCGATGCGGGATGGGCAAGCACCTTGTTTTCGCTTACCAGTGATGCGGCACTGTACTGGCAGATCATATAGCCCGAATGAAGCCCCCCAAATTTAGTTAAGAAAGGCTGAAGACCGTTGTTTAAGGTTGGGTTTACAAGCCTTTCAAGACGTCTTTCAGAGATGGAGGCAAGCTCTGCGGCAGCTATTCCCAGAAAATCGAAGGCCAGTGCCATAGGCTCACCATGAAAATTGCCGCCCGAGATAACCGTACCGTCCTCTTTAAAGACAATAGGATTGTCGGTGACAGAATTAAGCTCTATTTCGAGAACCCGGCGCACATGATCCAAAGTATCCCGGACAGCACCATGAACCTGGGGCATACAGCGAAGGGCATAGGCATCCTGGACCCTGTCGTTCTGGCAGGACTCCAAATTCTCGCTGCCTTCGGTAAGAAGGCGAATGTTTTTTGCACTGAGGCATTGGCCCCGGTGTGGGCGCACGGCATGTACCCTTTCATCAAAGGCCGTTTTAAGGCCGGTTAAGGCCTCCAGGGAAACCGCCCCGTTAATATCGGCAAGCCTGGCTGCCGAAAGAGCGTCATAAAAGGCCAGAACCCCGTGGGCTGTCATCATTTGTGTTCCGTTAATGAGAGCCAGCCCTTCCTTGGCACAGAGAACCATTGGCTCCAAGCCGGCATCCGCCATGGCCTTTCCGCCCTCCATGCGCCTGCCTTCATATCTGGCTTCACCCAAGCCAATAAGGGGCAGAGCCATATGGGACAGGGGCGCCAAATCACCGCTGGCACCAAGGGAGCCCTTTTCCGGTACAATGGGATGAACTCCCTTGTTAATCATGGCAACCAGGGTTTCCACCACCTTCGGACGGATTCCTGAATATCCCACACAAAGGGCATTGGCACGAAGGAGCATGAGGGCACGAACGGTTTCGTCGCTTACGGGGGCTCCCGTACCGCAGCAATGGCTTAGGATAAGGTTTTTTTGAAGCTGGCGGATGGAAAGCGAATCAACCGTAATCTTACTGAATTCACCAAATCCCGTATTTATTCCGTAAACCGTTTTTTCTTCCCGGACGATTTCCTCTACTGCTTCCCGGGATTCCTGCATCCTTTCCAGAGCCTCCGGGTCTATGGCCACAGCAGCTCCAAACCGGGCCACCCCAATTACTTTTTCAACGGTAAGATCCCCTCCGGTTAAAACCACTTCTTTAATTAACTCCGGCCGGACTATCATATTATCACCTCAAACAGTAATTACTGTTATTTTTTGATAGGAAATGACTTAAAATATTCTGATACGACATCATGCGTGCATAACATCCTTACATCCTTATATCATCCTGTTATTCCATATCAATTTACCTTCTTTTACTACTTTTTCAATTATATTCATTCCGGTATGGTAAGCAAGAAAGCGGTAATCCGGATATTCAAGTAAAATAAGATCTCCCTGCTTCCCCACCTCCAGGCTCCCAAGCCTGTCAGCACGTCCCAAGGCAGCCGCACCGTTAAGGGTTAAGGCGGTAATAGCCTCCTCAATGGTCAGCTTCATGGCTATAACTGAAAGAGCAATAACAAGGGAAGTGGAATGTGAAAAGCAACTGCCGGGATTGTAGTCTGTCGCCAAGGCAACGGCACATCCCGAATCAATCATTTCCCTTCCGGGAGCCAGGTCATGATTCAGGCAAAAGGCTGTTAAAGGAAGCAGGGTAGCCACGGTTTGACTTTGGGCAAGCTGCCTTATTCCTTCTTTAGAAACGGAAAGCAAATGATCCGCCGATAGGGCACCTAAACGGGCGGCAAGCTCCCCTCCTCCCAAAGAGTGAATTTCATCGGCATGGATTTTAAGCTTAAAGCCCATATCTCCAGCTTTTTTAAGTAGAGCCTCCGATTCGGCAAGAGTAAACACACCTTCCTCACAGAACACATCCGCAAATTCCGCCAGCCCCTTTTCCTTCACAACGGGAAGGACCTCTTCCATCATATAGGCCACATAAGCCCGGGCATTGTTCCGGTATTGGGGCGGCACGGCATGGGCCCCCAAATAGGTTGAAACCACTTCTACTGGATGAGTTTCATTAAGGCTTTTCATGACCTCCAGCTGCTTTATCTCCGTCACGAGGTCCAGCCCATAGCCGCTTTTTCCCTCCACAGTGGTAACACCCTGAGCAGCCATGGCATTAAGGCGTTTCATACCCAATTCCAAAAGGCTCTCGAAGGAAGCCTCCCTGGTGCTCTTAACCGTGTTCTGAATACCTCCGCCCTGCTCCAGTATGGTCAAATAGCTTGTGCCCTGCAAACGGCTTATAAACTCTCCAGGGCGGTAGCCGCCAAAAACCAGATGGGTGTGGGAATCCACAAAACCGGGCAGGACAGCTTTCCCCGAAGCGTCAATGACTTCATCCACTTCACCGGGCCGGCCGTATTGGCAAAGGAGTTCTTCTGTAGAGCCGATGGCTTTTATAATCCCATCTTCCATGTAAATTCCGCCATTCTCCAGAATGGCAAGGCGATTCATTT
>JAFADM010000142.1 GCA_023424865.1 Bacillota bacterium
GTAAGTAATTTTCTTTTTTATCGCCAATGGACATAGCGATACCTAATTTTTTCCCCTTAAGCTTATTACCTGTTGAACCATAAGCCCATCCATGAGTAAAAACATCATCCAACCACTTTTTTAATAACGGCGGATAGCTATACCAATATAAAGGAAATTGAAGTATTACATTATTGTATGCTTCAAGCAGCTTCTGCTCTTTCAGAACATCAATGTTCCAGCTCGGGTACTCTTTATAAATTTCATGTATTGTAATTTCATCAGGATAATGAAGCAATTCTTGTTTCCATCTTTTGTTAACCTTAGATTCTTCAATATTTGGATGCGCTAGAATTACGAGAGTCTTCTTCATATAAGCTCACCTTTCCTATTCAAAGTACTATGTTTATTTTTCATCCATATTATCCAATAGGCTCAAGAAGAAGTAAATACACACAATGAAGTAAGGAGATTACTCAAAAGTGTGTACTGGACATAAAAGTAGGTTTATGCAATAATAAAATGTTTAATAAACGATGTAATATAATTCAACGCAAAAGAGGTTGTATTATGAAACAGTATAACTTGGGTATAGAAGCTACACTTGAAATACTGGGCGGAAAATGGAAAGCCCTCATCATTTGCTTATGTATGACTGGCAAAAAAAGGCCAAGTGAATTACAGCGCAATATTCCGGGCATTACTCAAAAGGTTCTTATACAGCAACTTCGTGAGCTTGAAAGAGATGGTATTATAGGCCGTCATATATATAATCAAATGCCTCCAAAAGTGGAATATTATATAACAGAATATGGCGTCACAGCAAATAAAATTATTGATTCTATGTGTTCTTGGGGCAGGGATAATATTAAAATAAGGCAACAGCAAGGGGAAGATATCGTGCTGTTAGATAATCATTAAAGGGGATTACTTCAATTCGTAATTTGTAAGAAGCTACCAAAAGTCGATAGATAGAATGGGAGAAGGTATTGTAAAGTGTTGAAAAAGTATCATACCAGTGACCTTATAAAATTTTTTGGAGTTCCAAGGGATACATTACGTTTTTACGAAGAAAAAGGATTATTAAATCCAAAAAAGAATAGTGAAAACAATTACAGAAATTACGATATTTTCGATATATACAATTTAATGATTATTGATTTCCATAAAAAGCGTGGAATGACAATTAACGAGATTCAAAATTTATTAAAGAAAAGTGATGTGCAGGATATTCAAAGCTTTTTGGAAAGTAAAAAAAATGAGCTTGCAAAAACGATCTATGATGCACAGTGTATGTTGAAAAGAATTGAGGAAACACAAGAGTTCAGCAGATATCTCGAAAGTAATTTAAACATTTTTACCATTAAGCCCTTGCAGCTGTATAGAGTTAATGGCGAGGTATCCGATTTTATAGCTGTAGAAGAATACGAAAATGTAAAGGATATTATGAGTTCAAGCAATAATGATATGCTTTCACAATTTATGCGCTACATTACCTTCAATAAAAGCAACGTAACCGATGCAAAGATGTTTATTGTTGATGCTGCAAAAGTAAAAGAAGAAAGTGGAACTTATGTGCAATATCCTAAATGCTTATATACAGTTGCAGAAGAAATTCAGCCGAATACAGAGCAGGAAGATTTAATGAAAAGCATGCATCGGCTGTCGGCCGAATATGCAGAAGCACATGCTCTTAAGCTGCTGGGAGAAGCCTTTGCCCTGATACGTTTAATTACGTATGAAGAAGGCAAAACAAGAACTTATATTGAAATATATATTCCTTTTGAATAATTTTCTATATTGACATGGGTGTTACCCCCGGCTTTATATTAGGAGCAAGTCCATTTATGGGGGAAGCAAAAATGAAAACTATCGTTATCAAGGAATGTACAGATATTACAATTGAAAATGCTTATACCTTTGATTTATCTAAAATCGAGATAGCTCATTGTACCGGCTGTTGGACCTGCTGGTGGAAGACTCCGGGGAAATGTCTATTTAAAGATTTAAATGAATTTTATCATGAATACATTACGTCGGATAAAGCAATTTATTTTGCGAAAGTAACAAAGGGATTTGTTTCAGGCAATTTGAAAAACCTTTTTGATCGGATGATACCTCTCTACCTACCTTATACTACCTATAAAACAGGCGAATCCATGCATGTTAAACGTTATGAAAAATATCCTGATGTAGAATTTTATTATGAAGGACAATTTCCTGCTTCTGATGGACGTGAAATATTTGAACAATACATTAACCGTGTATTTTACCAATTTTACTCTAAAAATATTTCGGTAAAGCCGGTGGACAGTTTTGGTCTGAATGGAGGCAGAGGGCTATGAGAACAATTATTATAAACGGGTCTCCTAAAGGAAATTCCAAAAACAGCAATTCTAGAATTATATGTGAAGAATTTATACGTCAAATGAATTCACCCTGTGAGATAAAATACATTGCAAACGCTGATCCGAAAGAATTGGCGCTTTATGTTGAACAATATGACACGGTAATATTTATATTGCCGCTGTACATTCATGCTATGCCGGGAATTATGATGAATTTCATAGAGCATTTACGGCCTTCACCTGTTCACGGTAAAGCCCTGGGATTTATTATACAGGCGGGATTTATTGAAACGGAGCAGGAAAAGTATGTGGAGCGCTATTTCGCATCGCTTGCAAAACAGCTTAATTATGATTATTTAGGAACTGTTTCCAAGGGAGAGGCTGCTGCATTATATATGTTTCCCAACATGTTCAAAAAGGTGTTAAGGAAATTTAATGACTTGGGCAGAATATATGAACAAACTCATGCCTTTAATCAAAAAATCACCCGTGAACTAGGAAAGCCCTATAAGCTTACAAGGTTTCAAACGCTTTTATTTCAGTTTTTTTGTGATATAGGACTTAACAATCTGGGATGGCACAATGTTTTAAAAAAGAATAATGCATTTGATAAACGGTTAGAAAAGCCCTTTTTATATTAATAAACTCATTCCATTTCATCCGCGTTTATTCCCATGGCCTTATAGTTAGTGTTTGACGCATTTGTTTGTATTTGACTTGCTATATTAAGAAGAGGATCAGTGTCCCAAAGGACATAGGGACCGACTGCCTCTCCCCTTTTTGCTGCCGGGCAAAAATGGACGGATTCACTAATGGTCCGCCCATTCCATACCCTGCATACTTCGGTCAATTTTGTTCAGCTTAGCCCAAATCTTTC
>JAFADM010000228.1 GCA_023424865.1 Bacillota bacterium
TCCCATGAATCCAGCCGAACAAAGGCTTCCGGAGAGCTTCCGGTTCCAAAACCCTCATCCAGCTCTTCCATAATGGCATATTTTCTTGCAAATCCGGATAATGCCTGCATTACAATCATCCCTAACGCTTTCTCCATTGTTCAGGGTTGGCAGGCTCAAAATAAGCCGCCATGGAGGCCTGTTATTACAGGCGCTCTATGCTTTACCCTGTAATGAAGTATACGCAGCGTAAAGGAGTTATATAACCAGTTTTTACGAAAGGGCATTGAGCCCTTTTTTGAAATGCTCAGACGTCCTTGCGTGCGATGAGCCTTGCCAGAGCGACAAACTGGGAAGGCGAAAGCTCCTCCGCCCTTGCGTTTTCAGAAATCTCCAGCTGTGCCAAAAGGCCCTTCAGGCCTTCACGGCCGCCCGGAACAAAGGGATGTATTCCCAGAGAATTAACCAGGGTTTTTCGGCGCTGGCTGAATGCTGCCTTCACTGTTCTGAAGAAATTTTCCCGCTCATCCTCCGGAACCAAAGGTGTGACCCGCCTTTTCAAACGCACAACGGCAGAGTCCACATCAGGCTTGGGAACAAAGCAATTTTTTGAAACAGTGAACATGAGCTTGGGATCGGCATGGTACCTTACGGCGATGGACAGGGATCCGTATTCCTTTTTCCCCGGAAGAGCGGCCATTCTCTGAGCCACTTCCTTTTGCACCATAAAGACCAGGGTATCCCAGGGTACCTCCGACTCCAAAAGCTTGAAGAGAATGGGTGTTGTAATATAATAGGGCAGGTTGGAAACCACCTTAAGGGGCCCATCCCATCCCTTTACCAGGGGGACAGGGTCCACCTTCATAATATCCCCGTGAACGAGTTCAAAATGGGGAAAGTGTCCCAAATTTTCCTCAAGCGGGGGTATCAAATGCTTGTCAATTTCAACCGCCACCACTTTACCGGCCTGTTCAAGAAGGATAACGGTCATGGCTCCGATACCCGGCCCTACCTCCAGGACCAGATCCCGGGAAGAAATGTCACCGGCCTCAACAATGTTTTTTATCACATTGATGTCTGTCAGAAAATTTTGCCCTAAGGATTTTGTCAGCTTAAGACCGTGCTTTTTAAGAATTTCATTTGTGTTAATCATGCTATGCCATCTTCCCGGCTAATCCCGTAATTAATTTATTTCCATGGGTTGTCGTTTAATTTCCAACGGGTATCGTTTTGCTCGTTGAGAATGTAAATCACCACATTGCGCCTGCCCCAGTTTTTCGCCTGCTCCGTTGTATCAAAATACAAATCGATGAGGTTACCTTTTATGGCGCTGCCTGTATCTGCTGCAATGGCAAAGCCGTAATCGGGCTGAGATCCGGGCACTTCAACATAAACCTTGGTTCCCAGCGGAATAACCGATGGATCCACGGCAATAACGCCTTCACGTACCTTAAGGCCCGTGTAGGTAATACCAAAACCCCAATCACCGGGATTTTTTCCTGTATCGGCAAAGGATGCCGTGTAGGCTGTTGCTTTAAATTTTAGAACTTTGGAATAACGCACTAACTCACCGCGTGAGTTTTTAAAATTTTGAACTGTTCCGTATTCAACAAGCTTGTTGACCGGTTCCTTGACGAGCTTTTCCTCCACATAATCACGCGCTACGGTCTTTCCGTCTTCATAGGTGATTTTGTAGTATTTCTCCAATATTCCGTTTTCGCCTTCATTTATCGTTTTTTTCTCGCCGCTGTTCATGGTTTTGCTGGGCTGTTCCACAACAGTATAGGGAACACTTTCCTGTTCAGCGAGAAGTTCTTCTTTTACTCTGACGATGCGAACGGTCATGCCTGAAGTGACTGCGTCCTCAGCTTTGACGCCTTCGAAGCGATCCAATTCGCCCATTGTAATTCCGTTGTCTTTCACAACCTCAGAAACGGTGTCTCTGTAGGACATGATATCCTGTGTCTGTCCGTCGATGACTAATTTAAGGGGAACGGCCCTCTTAATCATCAGAACATTGGTACCGTCAGTGTTGAGCTCATCCTCCATGGAAGCGCTGATGTAATCATCCTCGCTTACGGAGATCCCCAGTTGACCAAGAGCCTGACCTATACTGGCTCCCATGGTCACTACCTGAATTGGCTTGCCATTATCATATACCTTGATGTCCCGACTTAAGTTGAAAAATAAAACAATACCTGCAGTTATCGCTATGATCGATAAGATTAACAGCAAAGCCAATTGCTTAAGGGGAAGGGCTCGTTTGACATAACTGACATAGAATTCGTTCATTCAAACTTCCTCTCCTCATTTTAGGATTAAATCATACTTTTTCCGCCGTTTATTCCTCTGCGACCAAAATCAGCAACAGGCTTCTCCCCTAATTTGGGACAATTGCCTTATAGGGACGGAAGCAAAGCTTAAAGTAATCCTCACTATTCAATTGCAGCAACTTTTCTGTGCGTTATTTCTTTCGTATCTTTATTCCGGTACCTTGTCCGGTGGCGCTATACTGACTAAAGTCCGGTTTTGTATCGGTTGTCCGGGGCTTCCCCCTATTGGGGGCTGCAAGGCTTTTCTATTCTATATCAGGTTTGATTTTTTTGTCAAGGCTTGATCTCCGGAACCGTTGAAACCACTAGTATTGCCCAGTATTTTTCAGTGGAGTTCCACAAAAATACCATATCCAGAACGTTAATTCCGTCTGTGAGACTAAACCCGGGCAGCTCGGGCTTTTCCTCTTTGAGCAGAATATCGGCTTTGAGTTGTATGTGAATTTGATAAATATCCTCCCTGTCGTTGATAAATTCGTACACCTTGAGATTCTCTTCGGTTTCTTCCACAACAGTGAGGCTTTTGAACACAGAAATGAACATTATGTATGCCTCTTTTGACATATTACTGCCAAAAACAGTGGCATTTTCAGCCATTTTCAGATAGGAGCCCTCATAATTTGCCTCACTGATATCGGCAAACCAGCCCCTCACTGTTTCCACAAGAGCAGGAGCCGTAAACTCCTTATACAAGGTCACGGCCTCTTTCTGAGCAGCAAGCTCCGCTTCTCTGCTTTTTCCGATTTGCTCGGAGAGAGTCAGCTGCTGTTCCAGAATGGAAATCTGCTCCTTTTGGCTGTTATTTTTGCCTTCAAGAGACTGAATGGTCCGCTCATGCTCGGAAATGGTGGACTGAAGCGTCCGGTTTTGCCCTCTCAGCCAGTCCTGCTCAATTTTATCCGACTCCCTTTCCTTCTGGAGATTTTCCTTATCCCACAGAAGATAATTCAGCATCAGAAAAACAAACAAAACAAGAAACGAGATCATAACAATGATAAACTTTTTCATGGAGGTATCCACTCCCTTCAGCGTTATCACTTACCGGACAATTTGAACAGTGCCACGGCATTCTCCGTAGTCATTCTTTCGGCCTCATTGACAGTTACACCCTTGATGGCAGCTATTTTTTCAAGGGTAGGTCCCATAAGTCCCGACCAGTTCCGCTTGCCCCTGTGGGGAACCGGCGCCATGTAGGGACAGTCTGTTTCCAGCAAAAGCCTGTCGAAGGGCGCGTAAGCTGCCACTTCGACAGGTTTCACTGCATTTTTAAAGGTTAAAGAGCCGCCGATTCCCAAATAAAAGCCCAGTTCCAACACCTCTCTGGCCATTTCGACACTGCCTGAAAAGCAGTGAAAAACGCCCCCTGCCTCATAAGCCTTTTCGGAACGGACCAAATCCAGTATATCCTTGTGAGACTCCCTGTCATGCAGGATTAAAGGAAGCCCCAGCTTCCTGGCCAGAGCGATTTGCCTGGCCAGGCATTCCTTCTGTACTTCCCGGGGCGAAAAATCGTAATGGTAATCCAATCCGACCTCCCCGACAGCCACAACCTTTTTATCACGGGCCATTTCCTCAAGCACCGAAACAGAATGGTCATCCATGGAGGAAGCCTCATGAGGATGGATGCCCACACCGGCATAGACAAAAGGCCATTTGTGGGCAAGCTTTAGGGATGCTTTGGAGCTTTCCACGCTGCACCCGGGATTAACTATATGGGTAACACCGCTTTCAAAAGCCTTTGCAAGTATTTCGTCCCTGTCCCCGTTAAATTGCTCATCATCATAGTGGGCATGTGAATCGATCAAAACAAACCTCCGCGTATCTTAGCTTACCTGAGTGCCTGAAGGAATCTCTCCTTCTACAGTGACCAGTGTAAGCTTTCCGGACGCTTTATCGGAAGCGGCAAGGATCATACCCTGGGATTCCACGCCCTTTAATTTAACCGGTTTCAAATTGGCTACGAGAATCAGGGTTTTACCCACCAGAGCCTCGGGAGCATAATACTGAGCTATGCCCGATACAACCTGTCTTTCCTCTTCTCCCAGCTTAACCTTAAGCTTCAAAAGCTTATCGGATTTGGGAACACGCTCCGCCTCCAGAACCTGAATAACCCTTAAATCCAGCTTGGCGAAATCATCTATGGAAATAAGCTCCTTGCCTGCCGATTTCTCTTCTGCGGAAGCATCGGCTTCGGAGGGGGCTTTTTCCTTTTGGGGCGCTTTTCCCTCTTTGCTTTCGGCCTTGTCAGGCGTTTTTTCGGAAGCCTTATCCCCGGGGGTGCCTTGAAGGGCTGCAAGAGCCTCCAGTTCCTTTGCAAGGTCAATTCTGGGGAAAATAATTTCGCCGGTGGACAAAGGCTCATATTGAGCGTAAAGGCCTACCTTGCCCGCACTTTCCCAGGATGTCAGATTATCTGAAATTTTCAGCTGACTCCAGATCTTAGCGGGAGTTTGGGGCATAAAGGGCTGAATGAGTACGGAAACAATACGGATGGACTCCGCAAGGTTTGAAAGTACCGCAGCCAGACGGGCCTTCTTGCTCTCATCCTTGGCCAGAGCCCAGGGCATGGTTTCATCAATGTATTTATTGGTTCTTGAAACAACCTTCCATATTTCTACCAGAGCGGAGCTGAACTGGAGCTTGTCCATGAGGTCCTCGGTCTTTTCCTTAACCTGGCTCAGGGCTTTATGAAGGTCCTCATCATAGTCTCCTGCTTCTCTTTCCAAGGGCAGCTTGCCGTCAAAATATTTGACAATCATGGCCACCGTACGGCTTACCAGGTTGCCCAGATCATTGGCCAGATCCGAATTGATGCGTCCAATAAGGGCTTCATTGGAGAATACACCGTCGGCGCCAAAGGGCACTTCCCTTAAAAGAAAATAACGAATGGCATCCAGCCCGTATTTATCCACAAGCACGGCCGGATCCACCACATTGCCTTTGGATTTGGACATCTTTCCGCCCTCCAGCACAAGCCAGCCATGGCCGAAAACCTGCTTTGGAAGAGGGATATCCAGTGCCATCAGCATGGCGGGCCAGATAATGGTATGGAAGCGGACAATTTCCTTTCCAACCAGCTGCACATCGGCAGGCCAATACCTTTTAAATCTTTCGTCATTATCGGAAAGATAACCTAAAGCGGTAATGTAGTTGGACAATGCATCGATCCACACATAAACCACATGCTTTTCGTCAAAGGATACGGGAACACCCCAATTAAAGGAGGTTCGGGATACGGCCAGATCCTCCAGGCCGGGCTTTAAGAAGTTGTTGATCATTTCATTGCGCCGGGAGACAGGCTGTATAAACTCGGGATTCTCTTCAAGATGCTTTATAAGCCTGTCCTGATATTTCGACAGCTTGAAAAAATAGCTTTCCTCCCGGGTTTTTTCCACAGGCCTTCCGCAGTCGGGGCATTTGCCCTCGGAAAGCTGTGTCTCGGTCCAGAAGGACTCGCAGGGAGTGCAGTACCAGCCCTCGTATTCGCTTTTATAAATATCACCCTTATCGTAAAGGGTTTTGAAGATTTTCTGAACAGCCTGAATATGCTCATCATCGGTGGTGCGGATGAACTTGTCATGGGTAATGTCCATAAGCTTCCACAAATCCTTAATGCCCGCCACCATTTTATCCACATAGGCCTTGGGTGTAACGCCGTTTTCGGCAGCGACACGCTGAATTTTCTGGCCATGCTCGTCGGTGCCCGTCAGAAACATGACGTCATAGCCCTTAAGCCTTTTATAGCGCGCCATGGCATCAGCCGCCACCGTGGTGTAGGAATGCCCGATGTGAAGCTTTCCGCTGGGATAATAAATGGGTGTCGTTATATAATAGGTCTTTTTCTCCATTTTTTCACTACCCTCCAGGTTGTTTTCCATTTTTAAGCTTATTTATTTTCATATCGGCCGGAAAA
>JAFADM010000321.1 GCA_023424865.1 Bacillota bacterium
GAACCTGCTGCAAACCAGATGGAGGTGAGACTCACAGTGGCTCCTTCTATTGCGAGTAAAACAATCAATAGTCCAAGCCAGGTATAAACGGCATATTCCATTTGCCAAACTCCTTTCTCTTTATCAAAGGCAGAGTGTTTTTTGTCGGGCACATTCATACAAAACACCCATGCCTTGGTACCGTTCCTAATACATAGTTACCCAAAGACAGGACTCTGTTAACAAATTTTCAGCCTGTCTTCATTATATACAAAGGCTAAAGAAGCTTTTAACAACATCTTCTCAGGCGACATACCCGGACATTGTATATTCCACCGCATGGACAAAACAGCAGAGTTGCCCTCCGGCTCTGCTGTGGCAAGAGATCAGCTAATTTCCAGTGCCGTTTACCAGCTATAATCTTATCAAACACAAGGTATTCCCAACATATAAGGGTATAGCCGTATTGTAGGGACGGATATTTTTTGACACAAGAGAGCCCATGCTTTTTTCTATGGATCATGCCCACAGGGTTCCCTTTGAGGCGGAATATTAGTCTTCCAGGAGCGGTTTGTAGACACTCCTTTTCTCCAGTGACCAGACAGGATCGGAAAATGCGCCCTCAGGAGTGTTTTTTAAGGCATTCTGGTAATCGTAGACTCTGGCGTCAATGACATCAATAAAATGTAAGAGCTCCGCTTCCAGAAACATAGGCTTTTTGGGGCTTCCGTATTCTGCTTCATAATGATGACTCACAATCATGTGCTTTAATAAAAGCATGACTTCATGGGAAGCTCCGATTTCCCTTCCCGCCCTGTCCAGCTCTTCAACTCCCATAATAATGTGACCCAGCAGCTGACCTGTTTTTGAATATTCGGCGATTCCCAGTTCGTTTGCCGACAATTCCCCTATTTTGGCCAGATCATGAAGAACGACGCCGGCATAAAGCAAATCCGTATTAACACCGTCGTAAACCCCTGCAAGGGCTTTGGCGCTTCTCAGCATGCGCACCAGATGATAAAGCAGTCCGCTTCGCATGGCATGATGAAGCGATTTGGCTGCAGGATAATACATAAGCTCCTTTTCCTTCAAATCAAGCATATGCATGACTATCCCGCGAATTTCATGATTTTTGATATCTGCGACAAATTTATAGATTTCCTCCAGCATGTCTTCCGGAGCAAGGGGCGCTGCCGGAACAAATTCCGATATGCATTTCTGATCCTCTTCGTCAGCAAGCCTTAGCTTTCCGATGCTGAGCTGAAGAGCATCCTTCCACATATCCACTCTTGCGTTGACATAATAGAGCTTATTGGTGACAAGCTGTGCCCGATCGTTTTCATTGGAGTCCCACCACTTGGCGTTGACATCTCCCGTGCTGTCCATAAAAGTCATATCGAGGTAGCTTTTTTTATTTGCAGAAGTTTTTAAATCTACAGCTTTAAGTATGTAAATGCCGTTTGCTGTTTCACCCGGCTTGAGCTCGCCTATTTTTATTCCCTGAAACTTCACTTTAGCCTTCCTTTATCCTTATAATAATGATTCTGCTGCAAAAACAATTGATTGAGCAAATTAGCAATTAATCCGGGGAAAATCATGGAGTTAGTGCATGATGATTACAGTGGGGAGTGTTTATCCATGAATTTCGAAGTTTTTGCATTGGAATCAATCATATATCCCAAATATCCAAAATGCGATATTCAAGATGCCTTGCCAGATCCACTTCCTGATGCTGCGCAAGCATTTTCCCCTGATCATCCATGACAATACGCACCACTGGCCTGGCAGGAAAATCCGAATTATTACGGGCTATCAGCCCTTTTTCTCCGGAATTAAGAACTACCGCCGTTCCCACCGGGTAATAGGCTACATGTCTTATAAAAGCATCCAGAACATTCTTATCGAAGTGCCTTTGACTTAAGGAGCACATGTAATCCACAACTTCATGAGGCATCATCTTTTGCCGATAAACCCGATCGCTTGTAAGCGCATCAAATACATCTGCTACTGCGACGATACGTGCCGAAAAGGGAATATCATTTCCCTTTAGCTGGTGGGGATAGCCGCTGCCATCCATTCTTTCATGGTGACAAAGAGCTATAAGTGCCACACTCGGGGGTAAATTCCTGGAATTTTTAATAACCTCATAACCGTATTCCGTGTGCTTCTTTACCTCGATAAATTCATTTTTCAAAAGGCTTGACGGCTTTTGAAGTATTTCATAGGAAACAGACATCTTCCCTATATCATGAAGAAGAGCGCCTGTAGCCAAATCCTTCAGGCTTTCGCCTTTCAGGCCCAGAGCACTTCCTGTGATAATAGACAAAATGCATACGTTCACACTGTGGGAAAAGGTGTAATCATCGATGCTCCGTATGTCGGATAATGCTGCAAGGATTAAATCTTCCTTTAAAATGTTATTAATTAATGTGTCTACCAGTTCAGTGATTTTTTTACCATCGACGGATATTTTAACAGAGGGCATTGTAAGTAGCTGTTTAACCTGTGTCTTGACGTCCGTTAAAATTTCTTCCTTAACAAGCTCGGGGACTTCAATTCCAAAGGATAGCCGGTCCTCCGCGTAAATTTCCGTAATGCCGTGATTCTTTAGTTTATTAACTATTTCTTCGTTGATTTTTGTCCCTGCAGTTAAAAGTACAAGACCATCCAGGGTATGAATGGTTCGTGCAACTCTTATACCTGCCTGGATTTTATCCAGACTAACTTTCCTCACAGAGAGCCGCCCTCCTGGTAAAAAATAAAGTGAAATGATAATTAGCGAGTAAAAAATCCACATCTTCCAATTATAATCATTTTCAT
>JAFADM010000303.1 GCA_023424865.1 Bacillota bacterium
GCTTCCCTCCACCTTTTTGCTTAATCTTTCTGATATTTAAGCTGACACAGGTACCTATCCCTCTGGCACTGTCATACTGAATGCACTGGGTTTTGCCATAAAACATGTTGAGCCGCATTTCAATATTGCGGATGCCGTAACGGCTTCCGGAGGGCTTAGGCTCAAAATTCTCCGCCGAATTCATACCAACACCATCGTCAGTAACCGATAAAACAAGCTCATCATCCCCCTCTTCCCAACCACTTACAATAATGGTACCGCACCCGTCGGGGTTTTCAGAAATCCCATGAATAATAGCATTCTCAATTAGTGGCTGTAAAGTAATTTTCGGGATTAAATAACGCAGGATAGCTTCCTCCATATCCACAACAAATTTAATTCTATCCTTAAAACGTTTCTGCTGTATGGATATATAGGCATTGCATATTTGAATTTCATCACCAATTGTTATAATGTCTTCCCCTTTATTCAATATAAGCCTGTAATATTTGGATAAGGCATACACGGTATCCCGTATATGTTCGGTTTCATTTCTTTGAGCCATCCAATTAATCATATCCAGCGTGTTATAGAGAAAGTGAGGATTAATCTGTGACTGAAGGGCTTTAAGCTCTGCTCCCTTTTTCTCCTGGCCCAGCTGAAACTGCTGAGACAACAAGGATTGAATTTCATCAACCATAAAATTATAATTGGTAACCAGATTGCCTACCTCATCCTTTTGCTCACGCAGGGTCAGCTTATCAAGGGTCCCCTCCCTCACGCCCTTCATTTTCCGGGAAAGCAGCAAAATACGTTTCGATATGGATTTTGTAATGGCAAAAATAATCATCAGCATGATAATGCAGATACACGCATAAAAAGCAACCATCCTCTTATCAGCATGAAAAAGAGATTGATAGATAACATTTACGGGAATGACGGCTATCAACTGGAGGTTGGTGTCGGGAATCCGGCTTTTCAAAGCCAGGTACCGCTTGCCGCCTATGGCAATTTCATTGATGCTATTTGTAATCCCGCTTTCTGTTTCGGCCGTAATTCCAAGCTCTTTGAACATTTTGTCATTGCTTGAGGTTATAAGCCGGTCGTCCGTTGTCTTAAGATAAATAAGCTCCTCCGGCCTTGTCGGAATGAAGGTATCCCTGATTTTACTTACTTCAATATTAATCATAACAATACCGATATAGGTGCTGAAATCAGACATGTCCGATATGTAACGGGCAAGAGATAGGTACTCTCCCGAATTATAGGTCCGGTTTTCCGTGTAATACATCCAGACCGGCTTATTGCCGTTTTTATCAAGCTCTCTTATAACCTCCTTTCCCTTTTCCATCTCACTGGAGCGAAAAATTGGGAACATGCTTTCATCCAGGTTGAAATCACTGCTGACATAGTACATAATGCTGTCGTATTCCGTACTGAAATACTGATCGCTCAATTCCTTATTCAGCTTTTTGTATTCCGTATATTGCTCCTGGGAATCCGAGCTGTCTCTTATAAGCTTTAACGCAGAGTTAAAATTTTGATTAGCAGCGATGAGAGTTGATAATTTTTTAATGCGATCCAATTGATTGGCCAGGGCAGTATGGGTCTGCCGGTAACCCTGTTCGGTCATATTCTTCTGATTATTATACGAAAACTGGCATATTTCCTTATAGGACAGCACAAAGCCGGTTGACAGCGGAATTAAACCTGCTATGGCAAATAAGAAAAACATCTTTGTTATTAAGGATAGATTCAAGAACCAGATCTGAACGGCCCGAAGCCTCGCGTTAAAACCCATATTTCTCCCACCTCCAAACCAACTGATTTTCAACAGTAATCTTATCCCTCTCCCTCTTTTACGCCTTTTTCATGACAAGAAGGATGCCTGAAAAAAGGCATCCTGTAAAAATCATATTAAACCTGATTCAACATAGCAGGCATTCATTCTGTTATTTTCCCTTTTGCGCAGCAAATTCACTTAATTGCGCCTGCAGTGCATCGAGATATTTTTGTAAACCCGCACCCTCCAATTTCTCTTTAACTTTTGCCAAATCACTGTCTATGTCCTTGGTAACACCACATTGCAACGGCAGCATGTACTGGCTTTTAACGGTTTCAAGAGCGGCAACTTCGGTAGATATCTCCGCGGTATTGAAGGTGAAGCCGTCCAAAGGACTAAACCCCACGGCAGGATTGGCAGCCGCTGCTTTCTTGTCGTAATCCGCCTGCCATCTGGGATCCGCACTTACTGAGACCGGATGCATATAACCGTCATTCAGTCCGGTCCAGGCAGGTTTCAGATTTTTCGACTCAATTTCTGTTGTGGAAGGAAGGCCATTCACCATCTTATAGTTTTCACCTTCTACTCCAAACATCAGCAGATAATAGTAGGTAAGATCCGTATGGGCTTTTTCAATAAATTTTAATGCGGTCAGGCCGTTTTTGGAGTTTGCATTGATGGAAATAGCCGTAGAATTTGTCACAGAGGGTAAAAAGGCAGGCGATTTGTTATACAGATAATCATACCAGCCCATCTCCCATTCGGGATTTGACTTGTAGACCGGAGCGATAATGCTGCCTTCAATGGACCACCTGGGAGAATTGGTTTCGCAGGGCTTCTTGCCAGCCTTTATCAGCTCTGCCGCTTTTGCCGTAGTATTTTGCTGTGCAGCCAATATGTCATGGTCGATAATGCCGTCCTTATACCACTTCGCGGCATATTCGAGTACCTGCTTAAACTCCGGCGTGTCTGCCAGGCTCACAACCTTATAGGGATCATCAAAGGCTACCACTGCATAGGGCGCCCCGATTAAATCGGTAGCCGTCATGTATTTGTCCCCCGCCAGCATATACCATAGGCTGGTCCAAAGGCGCTGATCCGTTAAAAGAGAGACGTTCTCAAAGGCAGGATCATCCTTGGCCCGATACAAATACTGCTCTACCGTCTCCAGGCTGTTTATTTCAGGAAGCCCCCAGGCCTTTCTCAAATCCTCTCGGTAAAGGAAGCCTTCACCGCCATAGCCTCCCGGCTTTCCAAGCTGAGGTATGCCATAGAGCTTCCCGGCTATTTCATGGGTTTTCAGCATTCCCTCCCCTGCTTCCTCATAACGCGCCACCAGCGCAGGAACCTCACTCAGTAAGGGATTTAAATCCATAAAAGCATTTTTAGTGGCGGTAATCTTATAGTCCGAAAAGCCGCCGCCTACGTACAGGTCATATTCTCCGGATGCTATGGACAGATTGATTTTGTTTTTTTCGTCCCCCCAGGCTATAAAATCATAGCGAACTCTGCAGCCCAGATCCTTTACAGTGAGCTCATCCAGTTGCTCGTAAAAGCTGTCCAGCCCTGTTTCCGGCTCTATACCCATTGTAAAAGCCTTCAACTCCACAATCTCCTTTGGTGTGGCGCTTGGGCTTGCACTGGTGCCGGTTCCGGGGCTGGAAGCGGGCGTTGCTTCCACTGCGCTCTGACCGCACGCTGCCAGAGAAAAGGTCAGGACAGCCGTTAATGCAAGACATATCCCCTTTTTAATCCGATTCATCCTATTCATTTTCAATTTGGTCCTCCTTTATTTATGTTACACCAGATATGTTATCTGAAGTGTATTTTTAAGTACGGATTTTTCTGGTTAGCCTTTGACCCCGCCAATAGTTAAGCCACCCACAAAATACTTTTGAACAAAGGGGTAGAAAAGAAGGACAGGGGCCGTTGCCAGCATAGCTGTGGCAAGCTTCATGGTTTCCGTGGGTATTTGCTGAACACTGCCTTCCATAAGGCTTCTGTCCCTCAGCATGGCATCCATGTTTGCAAGCATGGAGTACAAGAGATACTGGAGCGTATATAAATTTTTATCCTTGATATACAAATTGCATAAGAACCATTGATTCCAGTAGCCCAGCGCCAAAAACAGTCCAATGGTTGCAAAGGCGGGCTTTGATAAGGGTATGATTATTTGCAGGAATACCCGAAAATCACCTGCGCCGTCTATTCTGGCAGACTCCACCAGAGAGTCGGGAATGCTTTTTACAAAATTCCGGAACAGGAAAATGTTAAATGGGCTCATAATGGATGGAAGTATCATAACCCAGATATTATTGTTCAGATGAAGAATGTTAACATTAACCATATAAGAGGCAATCATTCCCCCTGAAAAAAGGGTGGTGAAATAAATAAAGAATGCAGCTTTATTCCTGTGCTTAAAATCTCTCCTGGACAAAACATAGCCGCTCATTGAGGTTGTTAAAAGCCCCAGCGCCGTTCCTGCAACCGTTGTAACAATGGTTATAAAATAAGCCTGCGAGATTCTGTTTCCAAGATTAAAAACCATTTTATAGGAATCAAGAGTAAAGCCCTGGGGCAGCAGGGAATACCCTTTTACGATAATTTCGGATTCCTTGCTGAAGGAACCGGATAAAATAAACAGAAAGGGAATGATGCTGAATACGGCAATTAATAAGATAATTACTATGGCACCCGCTTCAAACAGCTTTGACGCCAAATCCTTTTTAATGTGTTTGTTTCTATGTACGGCTGTATTTTCCAAGCTGGTACCCTCCATTAAAATAATGCGTTATCCGGACTGAATTTATTGACAAGCTTATTGACAGCCACAACCAGGATAAATCCAAATACCGATTGGTACAGGCCCGCCGCACTGCCCCGTCCCATATTAAAATCAACCGCCAGCGAACGGTAAACATAGGTGTCGATGATGTCGGTTGCGTTTAGCAGCAGCCCGTTATTCCCTACAATTTGATAGAACAAATCAAACTGGCCTTTCAGAATACCTCCAAGAGCCAGGAGCATTAGGAGAATAGCGGTGGGCTTTAAAAGAGGGACTGTGATATGCCAGATTCTTTTAAAATTGGTAGCCCCGTCGATATAGGCTGCCTCAT
>JAFADM010000313.1 GCA_023424865.1 Bacillota bacterium
GCAAAAGTTAAAGCCGGTTCTTTATCAGAACCGGCTTTAAACCTTGTTTTGGCTGCGGATCAAGGATTTGAACCCTGACAAACTGAGCCAGAGTCAGTTGTGCTACCGTTACACCAATCCGCAACGACGAAATTTATTATAATATGAGATCTTGATGATTACAAGGGTTTTTTATAAAAAACCTTGTGTTTTTTTGGGAGAACATGCCATGACCTCAAAAAAGTGAATTTAAAAACGTCCCGGCAAAAACGCAAACCCTTACGGGCAGTAATGCCGGGACGTAATATTACCGAACCTTTACAACCCAGTTGAAAGGATCGGGAAGAGCTCCGTATTGAATCGCGGTAAGATGATCATAGAGGCGCTGGGATATATCACCTATTCTTCCGCCGCTTAAGGTTACTTTTTTATCCTTCCAGGATAATTCACCAATGGGAGAGATTACGGCAGCGGTGCCAGTACCGAAGGCTTCCTTTAAAAGACCTTTCTCGTTGGCTTCAAAAATCTCGGTAATGGCAATCCGTCTTTCCGATACCTTCAAACCCCAGGAACGGAGAAGCTCAATGCAGGATTTGCGGGTAATACCGGGAAGAATGCTTCCGTTTAGCTCGGGAGTGACGATTTCATCGCCTATAACGAAGAAAACATTCATGGTTCCAACTTCTTCAACATATTTTCTCTCAATGCCGTCAAGCCAGAGTACCTGGGTATAGCCCTTTTCCTTGGCAACCATTTGGGCTTTTAGACTGGCCGCATAGTTGGCGCTGGCTTTTGCCGCTCCCAGGCCGCCGATAACCGCGCGGACATAGGTGGGCTCAACATAAATTTTAACCGGATTCAATCCTTCCTTGTAATAAGCACCTACAGGACCTGTTATGATAATGAACTGGTAGGTGTGGGAGGGACGTACACCCAGATAGGGATCCGTAGCAATAATAAAGGGCCGGATATAGAGGGAGGTACCGGGCTCGGTGGGAATCCATTCACTGTCCAGATCCACAAGCTTCTTCATGGCCTCCAGAGCCAGCTGTTCGTCTACTTGCGGAATGCAAAGCCTTTCACAGGATTCGTTAAGACGCTTAATATTTTCTTCAGGGCGAAAGAGAGTTACACCGCCGGCCGGCGTCTTATAGGCCTTTAAGCCCTCAAATATGCTTTGACCGTAGTGGAATACCATGGCGGAAGGCTCGTAGGGCATAGTTCCGTAAGGAACGATTCTTGCGTCATGCCAGCCCTTGCCTTCAGTATAGTCCAATACAAACATATGGTCTGAAAACAGTGTCCCAAATCCCAGCTCTTCGGAAGCAGGCTTTTGTTTTGGGATTTGGTTGAGAGAAACTTGAATTTCCATGCAAACACACTCCTTTAATGCCTAATCATACACCTTTCCACCTTAAAAATCCAGAAAATCCGTTGAACCTGCCATCCGGAATTTAACCATTTCCTAATTAAAGTCGAAACTTCACAGGTATTAGGTTCTTTGCATTTAATAAAAAACTTTAAAGACCAATGGCAGATCCTGGTCGTGCAACATATTTTATAAAAGGAGCAGAATGGAGCGTGATTCCTTTGATTATTCATGTTGTTAAACCGGGAGAAAGCATCTATTCCATATCCCGGATTTATCAGGTCCCGGAACAAAAGATTATTCAGGATAACGAGCTTCCCAATCCTCAGCAGCTGGTAATCGGTCAAGCACTTGTCATTCTGACGGATAATCTGGAGTACACGGTGCAGCCCGGTGATTCACTATATTTAATTGCACTTAAATATCAAATGAAAATCAGTGAGCTCATTCGCGTCAATCCCCAAATTTCAAACCCGGCAGCACTTCAGCCGGGACAGAAAATTAATATTCCCAACCGAAATATCTTTTTCGGACCCACTGAGGTAAATGGCTATGCCTTTCCCAACATAAACCGAGAAACCCTTCAAAGGACACTGCCCTATTTAACCTACCTCAGTATCTTCAGCTACCATGTCAGCGCTGACGGAAGCCTCAACACCATCGACGACCAACCTCTTATTAATGCCGCAAGAGGAGCACAGGTAGCGCCCCTCATGGTTATATCCAATATAGAAGGGGACAGCGGGGGATTCAGCAGCGACATTGCAAGCCAGTTTCTTAGTAATTCGGCTGCTCAAGACAGGCTTATAGATAATGTCATCACCATTTTGAAAAACAAAAACTATTTTGGCCTGGACATTGATTTTGAATACATTTATCCCCAGGATCGTGAAAATTATAACCGCTTTTTAAGAAAAGTTGTTTCAAGGCTTCGCCCATTGGGGTATACCATTACCACCGCTCTGGCGCCAAAAACCTCGGCCACTCAGTCCGGAACCCTGTACGAGGCCCATGATTATCCTGTTCATGGGGAGCTTATGGACCATGTGATCCTCATGACCTACGAATGGGGCTACACCTACAGCCCACCTCGGGCCGTAGCTCCTATCAATGAGGTACGTAAAGTTCTTAACTATGCTGTAACTGAAATTCCCAGACAAAAAATCCTCATGGGCATACCCAATTATGGCTACAACTGGACCCTGCCTTTTCAACAGGGCACTGCAGCCACAGCCATATCCAATACGGGGGCCGTCCAGCTTGCCCTTCAGGTGGGAGCTAATATTCAGTATGATCCCATCTCCCAGGCACCCTATTTCCGTTACTACTCCTCGGATGGAAAACAGCATGAGGTATGGTTTGAGGATGCTCGCAGCATTCTGGCAAAGCTTACTCTGGCCAATGAATTCAAGCTTGGCGGCGTCAGCTACTGGCCTATAATGCAATTCTTCCCTCAAAACTGGCTGGTGTTGAATTCAGTTCATAATGTTATCAAAAAGCTATAATCCTTACAGGACCGTGCGGATTAGCCATATAGCAAGAAGATGCAGGGGATAGAAAAGGTAGAAGGCATATTTTATGCTTCTTCCTTTTTTTCCATTATGGAATAAAACGGCAAGAACACCCAGATACTGCCCTGGAAGGGTAATAAAGAGGGTGCTCCAAAGCGTTTCGGGAGAAAACAAATTCAAAAGATTGGCAGCCAGTACGGTAAGCGCACCTGCCGCCGCCTTACCTTTATGGGATAAGGAGGAGCTGAGATAAAAATACAAAATAAATAATAAAGCGCCAAAGGTATAATCGGTTCTTAAAACGATGGACAGACCTCCCAGGCAAAGGACTGAAATTACAGCTGCAAACAGGCTTTTCTCCTTAAGCCTGTCATAAAAGGACAGAGCCAGTATCCCCAGTGCCAGCGAAAACAAAATATTGAGATTGGCTTTGGCAAGCTCTCCATCTGTGTTATAAACATTTATTCCGTAAAAAAGTGTGTACGGGATCTGGGAGAGAGCTGCAAATGCAGCAAGCCTCATAAAATATCTGTTCCTGCTTCGGGTATGCACATAGCCATTGGCAATGCCAAAGAAGAAGATTGGCGCAGAGACTCTTCCAATAAGCCCCAGCATAATAAAAAGCACTTGATAGGACAGGGTTCCGGAGGATCCGGCAAGGCTTTGAGCCAAAATGGCACGCAAGCCAAAGGCCTTGTCGGCGTGGTCAAAAAGCATGGCCGCCATGGCAATGATTTTAAGGTAAAACAGGCTCATAGGAAGGCTTTGTCCTTTCCTTTATTTCATTCATTATA
>JAFADM010000356.1 GCA_023424865.1 Bacillota bacterium
TTACAAATTGCTCAAATTCATCCGTAAAAGGATAAAGAATTAAATCTCTGGGAGAGTCATAGGATCTGATTTTTACGAGATCGCTTTCACGTCCGCCAACATGCTCGAACTTGTTGCTCCAAACAAAAAGAGACGAAATTTCGTTGATTCCCACAATGGGAGTAATGCTGGAATTATTGGCTTTAATTCCCTCCAAATAAGCCTCCAGGCTTGCCATGTCGGTGATCTCGGGTAAATTGTAGGCTTTTCTTAAATCCTCTCTGTAAAACCAGCCTGCAGGGGTAAATTCCGGGTTGGTACAGGGTACGGCCAGAATTTTGCCGTCAAAGGTTGCCGATTCCCAGTCGTCAGTGGGAACGTTGGCCCAGGTTTGAGGCGCATAGTTGGGAATAAGCTCGGTTAAATCCTTAAATGCACCCATTTTGGCGTACTTGCTGAAATCCGCCCAGGTAGAGGCAAAAATCATGTCGATGGATTCGCCGGATACCAGAAGCAGATTGTACTTGCTCTGCCACTCGTTCCAGGTTGTAAAGTTAAGCTTCAGGTTGGTATTTAAATCCGCCTTCAGCTTTTCGTTGATAGCTTCGTCCACCATGGCCTGATCCTTATGGGCGTCCCCCACCACATACCAAACAAGATTGGCGGCAGGCAGAGGCGTTGCCTCAGGGGTAGCCTCCGGCGTTGCGGAAGCCGTGGGCGAGGAGCTGTCCGGAGTAGGCGTTGCACTGCTTCCGGTATTGGCACTGCCGCAGGCAGCAAGAGAGGAAGCAGTAAAAAGAACGGCCAGAGAGAGGGAAAGGGTTCGAATCCATTGTCGTTTCATATAATTCCTCCTGTTTCATTGTATTGTAAACCGCTATGCGATTTCAACCCTTGACAGCCCCAATGGTGAGGCCTTTAACAAAATACTTCTGCAAAAAGGGATAGAGGAAAATAACGGGACCCGTTACTACAACAGCCATGGCAAGCTTAATGGTTTCCGACGGAGGACTGTAGTTCTCCGTGGCAATAAGCCCCGCAAAGGAGGACTTAAGGAACTCCGCTTTGCGAAGAACATTGTAGAGAAGGCTTTGCAAATTGAACTTTTCAGGCGATACAATGAACAAATTGCAAAGATACCAGTCGTTCCAATACCCCAGAGCCATGAACAGGCCTACGGTGG
The DNA here is from genome assembly GCA_023424865.1 of Bacillota bacterium. The sequence goes on from JAFADM010000356.1 coordinate 1,163, forward strand.
CAAGGCCGGGAATGGAAAGAGGCAGTATTAGCCTTAAATAAATGGTAAAGTCCCCCGCGCCGTCGATTTTAGCCGATTCGGTTATCTCCATGGGTATGGATTTCATGAAGTTCTTTAACAGAATAATATTCCACGCACTTATAAGGGGCGGTATAAGCATGGCCAGGTAGCTGTCCTTAAGGTGAAGATGCTGCACCATCAAAATATACCAGGGAATGAGTCCCCCGCTGAACAGGGTGGTGAAATAGATCATAAAGGCAAAGCTTCCTGCGTATTTAAAATCCTTCCTTTGAAGCACATAAGCACCCATGGTCTGGAGAAACAGGCCCAGAGCAGGGCCTAAAAGGGTGAGGCAAATGGTTACAAGATAGGCTCTGCCAATTTCTCTTGCAGACTTAAAGAGCTCTTTATAGGCACTGAAGGTAAACTGCCTGGGCAGTATGCCGTAGCCGTCTATTAATATGGCGTTTTCTGAGGATAAGGAACCGGAAATAATGAGCCAAAACGGAATGACACAAGCCAGCGAAAAAAGGGTGAGCGTGGTATAGCTAATCCAGTTAAATGCAATAAGGGAGCCATCCTTCTTAATTTTCATATTCGTGCGTACCTCCTAAAACAGGGCGTAATCGGGATTCACTTTTTTCACAATGGCATTGGTCAGCATGACCAGGAAAAAGCCGAAGACCGATTGATAGAGCCCCGCTGCCGTGCCCATTCCGATATCGAAATTCTGGGTAAGGGATCGGTAAACGTAGGTGTCAATGATATCGGTGGCATCCATTAAAAGGCTGTTGCGGCCCACAAGCTGGAAGAACATATCAAACTGGCCCTTCATAATGCGGCCAAGGCTAAACAGAAAAAGAATAATAAAGGTTGGCTTTAATAGGGGAAGGGTAATGCGGCGAATTTGCTGGAAGACGGTGGCGCCGTCAATTTTGGCCGCCTCATAATACTCTTCGCTGATACCCATAATAGCTGCAAGATACACCACTGAGCCATAGCCCGTACCCTTCCAGACATTTACTATGACAAAGATGTATTTCCAGGCCGAGGGTTCCGAATAGAAGGGGTAAGGGTCCATTCCCCATTTTTGAAGGAGGCTGTTAATAACGCCGTTATCCACATTTAATAGATTGTAGGCAAACACAGCCACCAGGACATAGGAAATAAAGTGAGGCAGCAAAAGCATGGACTGAGCTGTTTTCTTAAATACTTTATTAGTAATCTCAGCCAGCATAATGGCAACGGTTATTTCTACCAGGCTGCCGATTAATATGAAGGCCAGATTGTAGAGCACCGTATTGGCGGTTATTTTTGCGATAGTACCCGAGGTAAACAGAAATTCAAAATTCTTAAGTCCTACAAAGGGGCTTCCGAATAAGCCTCCCTGCATGTTGTAGCGGGTAAAGGCATAATAAATCCCCACCATGGGTATGTAGCTGAAAAGTACAAAATAGGCCATTACGGGAGTAATCATGGCAAACAAGGTTTTATTACGCTTAAATTCCCGAATAAACCCCTGCTTTACCGGAAGTGCTTGGCCACGGGGGGACGGTTTGGTACTGCTCATAGGAAACCTCCTTAAACTGCAACGTATCAGCTGTTCGTCGGTTTCATTATAAAAAGCCGTCCTGCCGTCATCAACTTGACATTCCCATTTTGAACTGAACATTTACGATTTGAGGAACTTTTTAAAGGACTGTCATTTTACAAACACAGTATTCTTTTACGACATTTGAAGGATTTTTCCGCTTTTCCGGAACTCCGCGGGGGTCATTCCATGGGTTTTTTTAAAGGCCTTAAAAAAATAAGGGCTGTTTGAAAAACCCGTGCGCTCCGCAATTTCTCCCACGGACAGGCCGGTTTCGAGAAGGAGCTGCCGGGCTTTTCCCATTCGCACCTCAACAATATAGTCCAGAATGGTTTTTGACGTGTAACGTTTAAAAACTCTGCCCAGATAAGCGGAGGAAAGCCCCAGCTCGTCGGCGATGCTTTCCAGGGACAGGGTTTGGTTCATGTACTTATTCTCAATTATCTCCATGGTTTTTCGGGCAGGTTCGTCCTGCCGGGTGCTTTTCTTCTCCTCCAAAAGGGCGGACAGACTACCGAATTTCTCCCTGAAATCATCGTAAATGTCCTCCAGAGTTTCAGCCCTTGAAAGGCTTGCAAACATACCGTTCATATAAAAGTCCTCCCCAAGGCCCGTACCTTCCTTTCCGGCTATAAGGACCGCCGCACTGCCGATGGCATAGGAAAGATGAGCAAGGGCGATGTTAAAGGCCGCAAAGGGGTATTCCACAATTTCCTCCAAAATTTCCTCTACCAGGCTCATGGCCTCCTGGTCCTTTCCCTGCAAAAGAGCATTTAGAATAAGCTTCTCCTTCTTTTCAGGGTAAGTATAGGACCGGGCTTCCAAAGCCAGGTAATCCGCAGCGCGGATAATGGAGCAGCTTCTGGTGAACATGCGGTAGAAGGAGGCCTTCAAGGCTCTGCTGTAAAGACGCCCCAGATTCTGGGCTGTTTTCTGCTTTTCGCTCACGGTAAGCGTTACGGAAATCTCCAGGTATTTCAGTACTGAGTCCTGAACACCTTTTAACAGGGACAGGGGCAGCTCCTGCATGGCATCGGTCTGCCCTGCCTCCTGATTCACAAACAGAACAATTCTGTCTTCGTTCATATCCACAGCCATCACCTGACCACAGTTTGACAAAATTTCCTGAGCCACGTTCATTATGGCAAATTTGAAAAGGCTGCGGTCGCTACCCTCATACTTTTTCATAAAGGCTTCGTAACGATCGATACGGAGAATAAGGAGGGTAAAAAGGCCTGCCGGATCCATCGGTATTCCAAGGCTTGAAAAGCTTTCGGCAACAGCCTCCTGCTCCTGACGCTCTTCGCTCAGCAGCAGCTTTTTAAGGTATTCCTCCTGGCTTCGGCGCAGGTGGGTGCGGCTTTCCATCTCCAGAAGCCGAAGCTTGCTCAGGCGCTTGTCGACGGTATCGGAGAGCCTTCTGGACAATAAGTAGGACAGAGTAAGGCCAATTCCCAGAATAATCATGGAAAACAGCACCGTAAAGCCCCGAAGTCTGGTGATGCTGGAGGTGATCTCCTCATAGGGCACCACCCGGATATAACGCCAGCCCAGTGCGTCGGGGGCCATATAGGCCACGAAGGATTTAACACCTTCCACCTGATCGATGAAATAACCGCTTCCGGGATCTATCAGTATCCGCTTTATATACGCTACCTGGGATACATCGGAAAGCCTGGGGTAGGCAGAGCCGTCGGTTACCAGCATTCCGGTGCTGTCGATGATAAAGGTGGCTCCCGTCTCGTCTTCCCACTCAGCCTCTTTGAAGGCTTCATTCCTGACGCCCGTACCGGCTTCATCCGTGCTGCCGGAGCCGGTCATGAGATAGGTTTCCAGGTAATTTACCACGATCACACTTTCCGTGGGAGATGCGCTTATGGTATCGGATAAGAGAAAGCTGTACACATTGAATTCCGAAGGAGTGGGATACACCGCCTCAATTCTTCTCGGAATGGGCATTAAATTCCGGTAGGATTCTCTTTTGGCGAGGATATCCATTATTCCCTCATCATAGAAATCCTCCTGGCGCACAACCTGATTTTCCCCATGCTCGGAGCTGATATAAATAAGGCCTGAGCGGCGGTTGTAAATATAGATGGAATCGATGTACGGCGACGTATTGCGGTAATAATTCAGCTGCGTCAAGCCGTTTCGTATATCAATGGGATCGATGTCGAGATGGTTTCGCAAGCTGGCGATATGGGTATCGATAAAAATCTGCTTTAATAAGGTGGAGGTGTTGTTCTTCATTTGAAGAGCGCCTTCACTCTTTTGCCTGAGATTGTTTCGTGTATAATCATAAATCTGGCCGGTTACAATATTTTCAAAGCTGAAATATAATATGGCCGAAAGAATAAGTATGGTTGCTACAATGGTGAGGGTCAAAGCTAAAAAAATACTGGAATAAAAGCTTCTCTTCTCTTTGAATCCATTCTTTTTCATTCTTAAGCTCCCTCTGTGTCCCGCAT
>JAFADM010000380.1 GCA_023424865.1 Bacillota bacterium
AGTACCATCAAATGAGGAAACAGCTTAACAGTGTCATTGAAAGCACGCTGGACGAAGAAATGCGGGGTAGGATACGAAATTCCTGGCACAGCTTCGGAAAAGCACTGGATAAGAAAGTTAAGCCCTACTGAGCCTCGATGGTACACATCGGGGCTTAATTGTTTTTTACGGGAATTTGAATCCCGTTAACATAGCCATAAAAATCCGTCTTGCCTTTAAGATAAGCTCTTACTGGCGAGACGGATTTTTTATAAAATCATTGACTTAATTGGTCTGCTTCCTTATGAAGGCAAGGCGGATTTTTTATGGCCCATGCCCATGCGCCTCCCTGTATTCTCCCGGAGTCATTCCCGTAGCAGCCTTAAACTTTCGGCTGAAGCTGGAGGTGCTTATATAGCCGACGGTTTCGACAATACTTGTCACATTGTCCATAGTGGAGGAGAGAAGCTCCTTTGCCTTTTGCATACGAAGGTCAGCCATATAATCCTTTAGATTTATATTGTTCTGATCTCTGAAAAAACGGCTGACATAATAGGGTGAAAGACCGAAGGCCTCCGCAATACTGTCCAGCCCCAAACCGGGGTTGGCAATCTGCTCATGAATATAGGCGTTTATTTCATCTCTGAGCCTGGTATTGCTGCTTTTCTTCTTTTCATTGACAAACAGACAGAAATCATGAAGCAAATTCCCGGCAGATGTCTGAAACTCCTCTATGGAATGACAATTCATCATTTTATAGATTTGAGGCATAAAGGCCTCCTTTCCGATTTGGCCTACCACCTCTGTGATGGCATTGACTATATAGGAAAGGATATACTGGGAGGCTATTTCCGATTTTACCTGACTGCCCACAAAAAGACATAGCTTTTGCAGGGATTTCAAGCAGCTTTCCTCATCTCCCTGGCGCAGCTGCTGCATCAGAAGCATAGTATCCCTGACGGGGTAGAGGCTTTCGGTTCCTCCCAAAAGAGGCATTATTTCTTCGGTAAAGGAAGGGGATTGGGCAACCCTCTGGCTAAGAAGCACGGTAGCCTCATAAAGGGAATTCTTTAAATACTCCAGCTCTCCGGAACGGCTTCCAACTCCCATACTGAATTCCCACCTTTTTTCCGTGCATTGGGCGATGGACTGCTGCAATCCGGTGGCATAGGCCCTTCTGTCAACCTGATCGTTGCAGTTAACCACGATGATCACCGTCTCGGCATCGGTACGTTCCAGGGTAAAGGCATGGCAGCCCGGACTGTTTTTGCTTTCCACCGTCTCAATCACCGCCAGCTTAAAGGCGCTTAATATGCTTATATCCGAAGTCAGAATACTTACACAAATAACAAAGAACTGTTCGTAATCAAAATGAATTTCCATGGCTTCCAAAAGCTTATGAATCTGCTCCTTGCCGCCTTCGGAAAAAAGCACATAGCTTAAAAGGCGTTCCAGCACATAGGGCCGCTGAACCTCCACCACCGTCTCCAGCCACCGGGTACGGTCTGCCGAGTCCAGCATGGTTCTCCGGATACGCTCATATTCATTGACTGCATCTGCATTACGGGTCCCCGTCAAGTCCGTCAGAGCTTTTATGGGACGGTAGCTTACCGTAGCCAATAAAGTGACCGCCGCGATACTCACTACGATTACAAACAGGATGATGTTCCAGAAAAGGGTAATTTGTCTGCTGACTTTTGTCAAATAAGCATTTTCCGGATCAATAACACCATAGGTCAGGCGGCTTGTCCGGGAATGGGTATAAATGACCGTACACAGTTTACCCTCAATCGTGAGGGGGTGTATGTTTTCATCTTTCCAGCTTACTCCCTGCAGCACCTCCTTTAAGCTGTTATCCAGTCCGGACTGAAAAAGCAGCTCATCTTCCGCATTAAGCAAAAAGGCCGTGCCCCTTGTTTCCTTAAGGAGTAAAGAAAACTTATCTGTGACCGTCTCCATATCCAGCTTTACCAGCATAATGGCAGTGGGGGAAAGGGCATAGGAAGGCATGCGATACATGCAAAGAAGCATGGGCTTGCCGTCCTTTTCATGTGCTGAGAGCACAGAAAACGCAGAAGCTGCCGGAATATCTCCGGCAGCCTTTTGAATGGCCTGAGCTTCTATTTCATCCACCTTGAGAAGGTTGGCAAAAAAAGCTTTATAGGAGGAGATTCCGCTCCGGGTATAAACCTGATCCCTGTTGTCTACCATGACAAAGACATTGTCGCTAAGTCCCCTGAACTGAAGAAAATCCTGGTAATGGGTCAGTGCCGCAAAAACATCGGATTGAGTACCCCGGCGTATTAGATATAAAAACTGCTGATTGGTATAAAGGGATTGACTGAGACGGAAATAGCTCAGTATTTCGGCATCAAAATCGTTCTTTATCTGGGCAACACGGCTTAAATTAAGGCTCTGAACATCCTTTCGCAGCTCTTCCACATTGTAGCGGTAAAAGAAAATAAGAATAAAGCTGATGGGGATGAGCGCCACAATCCAGAAGGACAGCAGATAGCGGTACCGTACGCTGAAACGGAAACTGGATTTCTTACCCATAAAACCTCCCGACAATACAAGGCTCTCGTTATTATTAAGCTTTCGCTATAATAAAGCTCTCGCCAGTATAGAGCTCTTGTCCTTACCCTTTAAGGGATCCGGCCATAATTCCCTTGACAAAGTATTTTTGAAGGAAAGGATACGCAGCCAGAACGGGAATGGTGGACACGATGATAACAGCGTATTTCAAAAGCTCCGCCCGCTGCATAAGATCCGCAATGTACTGGGGATCCATGCCTCCGGCTCCGCTTTGAATCATGTCCGTCATGGCGGTATTGCCTGCCAGGAGAAGGTTTCGGAGCACCAGCTGAAGCGGGTAGAGCTCCGGATCGCTTATGTAAAGCAATGCGGAAAAAAATTGATTCCAGTGGCCCACACCGTAGAAAAGGGCCATGGTGGCAATAATGGGTGCCGACAGTGGAATCATGATTTTACCAAAAAGGAGAAAGTCGGAGCAGCCGTCGATTCGGGCAGCATCGGTGATGCCGTCAGGTATGCTTCGCATAAAGTAGGTCCTCACTAGAATCAGGTTGTATACGGATACTGCTCCCGGAAGTATCATGGCCCAAAGGGTGTTTCTGAGCTTGAGGTTGGAAACTAAAAGATAGCTTGGCACCATGCCGCCGCTGAAAAACATGGTAAAGGTAAAGAGGAACATCATTGCCTTCATTCCCGGCAGATGCGTCTTTGTAAGGGAATAGGCGCCGGTAAAGGTGCAAAACAGGTTTACAGCAGTACCTGCAACGGTGAGTATTATAGTAACCAGATAGCCCCGCCATAGCTGGCGGTTTTCAAAAACAAAGGTATAGGCCGTAAAATTAAGCTTTTGGGGCCATAAAAGCACCTGCCCCGAGTTGACAGCCGCCGGGCTGCTGACGGAAGCTATAACTACAAAATAAAGAGGATAAATAACCATCAGAACCAGAATAAGCAGCAGGGAGGTGTTGATTATATCAAATACCCGATCGTTTTTAGAACGCGTGACCATCGCTTATGCCTCCTAATGCAAATAAAAATAGAGCTTTTACTTCTACCACAGACTGGTTTCTCCCACTTTGCGGCACAGGGCGTTGACGCCGATTAGTACTGCGAGATTGATAACGGAGTTAAACATGCCCAGAGCTGAGGACAGGCTGAACTCACTGCCTTGTATGCCAATACGGTAGGTATAGGTTGAAAGCACGTCCGCCGTCTGCCGGATGGAATCGTTCTGCATGAGAAGCACCTTTTCAAAATCCGCTCCAAGAATACCGCCCATGGATAAAATCAACTGGATAACAACCGTAGGAATCAAGCAGGGGATATTAATATGCCAGATCCTGCGGAGCCTTCCCGCTCCGTCAATAACCGCCGATTCATGAAGAGCCTCGTCCAGATTGGCCAGGGTGGCCAGATAAATAATGCTGCCCCAGCCGAAATGCTGCCAAATGCCGCTCCACACATAAATATGAGGAAAAGCGGAGGGTCGGGTCATAAAATGAACGGGCTGGCCTCCAAAAAGCTCTATGAGCTTATTGACAAAGCCGCTGGACGGAGAAAAAAACAGGGTTATCATGGCAACCATAACAACTGTAGAAATAAAGTGAGGGGCATAGGTGACCGTCTGGATGAACTTTTTCAGTCTTTTGCCCGACAGCTCGTTTAGCATGAGTGAAACAAGAATGGGTACGGGGAAGCCGGCAATGAGAGAGTACAGGGAGAGAAAGAGCGTGTTTTTTAAAATCTGCCAGAACTGGGGCATATCCATAAAGCGCTTAAAATGCTTCAACCCCACCCAGGGACTATCCCATATGCCAAGACCCGTATTGTAGTCCTTAAAGGCAATTTGTACCCCGTACATGGGACCGTAGCAGAAAAGGATGAAAAACAGGAGACAGGGTATAAGCATCAGATAAACCTGATAATTTCTGAAAACAAATGAGAGCCTGCTGTTCCCGGATAAGCCCAGGGTCAGCTTGCTTTGCTTTGTAAAGCCCGTCATAGAGCGTGCTCCCTTCAAGGAAATATAATCCATAGACCTAAATGAATTAAATTAACTAAATATTTTTAATTGGCAAAATAAATAAAATATACTGAATTAGTAAAATAAATAAAATTACTAAGTGGAAAGTTCTTTACTGGCAGGGCATCCGGATCCTCCGTGGGAGGACCCGGTGCCAAGGTGGGGAATCAGTTAGAGAGATAGCGCTGATAGGCGGTATTATAAACCTCTTCCATTTTGTCAATGCCCATGGTCTTAAGCTGTTCCAGCATGGTTTCGTAGGCATCGAGAGTCTCTTCGCCCATAATGATTTTTGCTTCCATTTGCTTCGTGTAAGTATTTACCGAATCTTCAATTAGTTTAATAGCCTCGGTTTCTTCCAGTGTAAAGAAGAGGGAAGGAGCGCCTGGATCCAGGAAAGGGGCAACATTGGCTGCCATGGCATCCTTAAAGGAGGCGTCCTCCGGTGATTTCTGCTCCTGGGCCTTAATCCTGCTGAACTGCATAAAGCCCTGGAAGCTCTGAACCGGAGCGATGACCTTGCAGGTCCAATCCCATATACCGTTATAGCCCTGAGGGATAGAATAGGTATATTGGGTTTTGTCCTTGTTCCACACGCGGCCGCCTTCACCGTCCCACTCACCTTCAACAGGTCCCACCATAAGCTCAGCGCCTTCCTCGGTGAATATCTCATTGAAGTAGCGCAGAGTTACCTCCGGGTTTTTATTGGCTGAGGTAAGAAAGATTCTGGGGCTGGGTACAGCCTGACCATACCATACCTTTTTGGTAAAAACATCACTGGTCAGAGGCTGTGGTACGGCATACTGATCATAAATAGCAGGATCCGTACTGCCTGTGAGTACAAAATGAGCGGCATAGGTAAAGGCACCCAGGAGAAGCTGCTCTCCCTTGGCTTTCATTTGGGCATCGTTCTGAGTATAATACTCCTGATCCAATAGCTTTTCACTAAAGAGCTGCCGCATATTCTCCAAATAGGTCCGGTACTGGGGGTGGCTTACTACAAAAACCATTTTCCCGTCCACCACCTGCCACATATCCTTAGCCCCTTTAAAGGAGATGCCTAACGGCCCTGCGACAAAGGGATCCACAGTATAGCCGGAACCATAACCGCTTAAAGGAATGGTGTCGTCTTTGCCGTTGCCGTCAGGATCCATGTCACGGAAGGCTACCAGCACATCGTAAAATTCCTGATAGGTTTCGGGCATAGAGAGTCCCAGGCTCTCAATCCATTTCTTATTGATAAAAGCTCTTGCACCCGGTGTTTCCGCGGAGCCTCCGGTAAAGGTTGCGCTCAAGCCGTACATCTGACCGTCGGGAGCATAAAGCTTGGCCTTTTCAGGAAAGCCTTCCAGGCTTTTAAGGTAATCCGGCATGTGTTTATCAATAAGGTTATTCAGAGCCATGAGCTGTCCGGCTTTGGAATAGGTTACAATGTCACCGTTTGTCATGGAGCCGATAAACAGATCCGGCAGCTCATTGGCTGCAAACATGAGATTGCGCCTTTCCGTCCATTGATCCGGTGAAAGCTTTTCAAATTCAAAATTGACATTTGTACGTTTTTCCATCTCTTTGAAAAAGTACATATCCGGTCCAAGCTCTGTGGCATAAACAGGATCTGCCACGAAGGCCATCTTTTGAACAACTTTTTCATTGACAATAGGCATGCCGCTTTCCTGAAAATCAGCATTGGATGGGCCTTTTTCAGTGCCAAGACCAGTTGGCTGAACACCGGAGGGTTCACTTACTGAACCACAGGCAGCAGCAAGCGTGGTCAATATAAAAAGGCATAACAAAATAGCGGTAATCCGGATGCGTTTGAGCATAAGGTTTCCTCCTTTATTTTTTACAACTTGTGCGATTTTACTAATATTTGACCGGCCAATGACATCATTATATTACAAAACCAATAAACCACAAGAATCCATACTTGCAGTAACTGTGCCATTTTTAACTTATCAGACTGAAAATTATCCTTTTTGTCATGCAACACATTAATACACTTCGATTGACGAAGGGATTATTACTGAATAGGTTTTATTGACGCAAAAAAAGATTGACATTTCAGAAAGCAAGGTATACACTGAACGAAAATAGTAAACCGATGACGCAAGCGAGTATTCAGAAAAGCGTTTCTTCAAGAGAGCTGCCGATGGTGAAAGTGCAGCAGAAACCATTTTGAGGAATGGATTGCGGAGGGTGGAGCCGAACGTGTATAGCAAGTAGGCTGCGACGGATTTGTCCCCCGTTAAAAGGATCAGGCATGTGATGGCATGTCGGCGAGTGGACGAGAAATCGTCAATATGGGTGGTACCGCAGAAGTATTAAACTTTTGTCCCTTAAGAACAGATAGTTCTTTTGTGGATGAAGGTTTTTTTATTGCCTTTTTCCAAATTAAAAGTGTGAAAAGATATAAGAAGAGAGAAGAATAAGAGAAGACGAGAAAAGGAGAGTGCAGTTATGCAAAATGAGGAGATCCCTTACAAAATTTATTTGAGTGAATCGGAAATGCCTTCCAACTGGTACAATGTTCGCGCGGATATGAAGAATAAGCCCGCACCGCTTCTGAATCCCGGTACAGGTCAGCCTATGAGCTACGACGATTTGCGCCCGGTTTTCTGCGACGAGCTGGTGGCACAGGAGTTAAACGATGATGACCGTTTGATTCCCATTCCCCAGGAAATAAAGGATTTTTATAAAATGTACCGCCCTTCGCCTCTGGTCAGAGCCTATTGTCTGGAGAAGAAGCTGGATACTCCCGCTAAAATTTATTACAAATTTGAGGGTAACAATACCTCCGGAAGTCATAAGCTCAATTCAGCCATCGCACAGGCTTATTACGCTAAACAGCAGGGCTTGAAAGGCGTAACCACCGAAACTGGCGCGGGGCAGTGGGGAACAGCATTGTCCATGGCCTGCTCCTATTTCGGTCTGGACTGCAAGGTTTTCATGGTAAAATGCTCCTATGAGCAAAAGCCCTTCCGCCGTGAGGTCATGCGTACCTATGGCGCGCAGGTAACTCCCAGCCCCTCGGAAGCCACTCAAATCGGCAAAAAAATACTGGCTGAGCATCCCGGAACAACAGGCTCGCTGGGCTGCGCCATCTCAGAGGCGGTTGAAGTTTCAACTTCTACCCCGGGTTACCGTTATGTTCTTGGAAGTGTTCTTAATCAGGTTCTTCTCCATCAGTCCGTCATTGGTCTTGAAACCAAGGCAGCTCTTGATAAATACAATATTCACCCGGATATCATCATTGGATGTGCCGGCGGCGGCTCCAACCTGGGAGGCTTAATTTCCCCATTTATGGGTGAAAAGCTGCGGGGGGAGGCCGATTACAGAATTATCGCAGTTGAACCCGCTTCCTGTCCGAGCTTTACCCGCGGCGTCTATGCCTATGACTTTTGTGACACCGGCAGGGTATGCCCGCTGGCTAAGATGTATACACTTGGAAGCGAATTCATTCCTTCTGCCAACCACGCAGGAGGCTTGCGTTACCATGGTATGAGCTCCATTCTTTCACAGCTCTATCATGAGGGGTATATGGAGGCCATTGCCGTTGAACAGACTTCGGTTTTTGAGGCTGCAGAAATGTTTGCACGGGTTGAAGGCATTCTGCCTGCACCGGAGAGCAGCCACGCTATTCGTGCTGCCATTGACGAGGCCATGAAATGCAAGGAAACAGGGGAGGAGAAGACCATTGTCTTCGGCCTGACCGGTACCGGTTATTTTGACATGGTGGCTTATCAAAAGTACCATGACGGAGAAATGACGGATGTCATCCCCACAGACGAGGAGCTTCAAAAAAGCTTTGACAAGCTTCCCAAGATATAACCAGGCTCCATAAACCACCGACTATTGAGGCGCTCACTTTATTGTTAAAAGCGCGGGGAAACGCAAAAAGGCATCTTCTATACGGCATCTTCTTCGGAAGGTGCCTTTTTCTGTCCTAAAAGATTTTCACTTCAAATCGTTCTTGAGCTTAATTGAGCTCTGGAGTACATAGCCTGAAATAAAGTTTTTCTATACTCTTATTGACCAAAAGTCAACAAGATGATATTGTATATAACAGTAGATTACATCTAGTGAGAACCTTGAAAAATCAATATTAACACCGCTTAACTTATCGAACGATGGTTGCAGGGCATTTTCAGATAATATACTTTTGCTGATACAGATAACAGAGCAAATACATAAACAGCTAACCGCTTATCGGACATACCGACAGCGGCAGGTGTTTTATTAGCCTGCCGCTGCCCCCTAATGACCGTAACGGTTAAATTTAGTTGGGAACCCAGAATTCAGTTTCCCACGCTTGATTCCCTGTGATCAAAACAAGGGTTTCAATACGCTGATAATAAGCCGTAAGTAAATCACTGTTAATTAAGGGATGCTCATTTTTTGCTATGCAAATAATCGAATAGTGTTTGTTTATTATCTTTTGGTCAATCGTATCCTGCCATTGGATCACACTGTCGGGAATCTGTTCGGAAGCAGGAATTAAGTATTTATATAACGCCTTGTCGCTGTAGAGAGTGCTCGAATATTCCGTTTGACCATTGTCAGATACCGGATAATTATTTTCAATCGCAACAGCGGTAAAATACGCAGGAAGATAGGCATTCTCAGGAGAATGCTCTTCTATTAAATCCAACGCCGATTGCCAGTTATTATTGGCTTCTGAGGCCACCAGCTCCCTTGTCGCCTTATAATGCAGGCAGAGGCTAAATACTAAGCTGTAAGACAAAAGCAGGCTTGACAGACGGAGTAAACGTTGATTTTTTTTAGCTGTATAATTTTTTATGTTAATTCCATCTATATGTGTAAGGCAAAAAATAGTTAACGGTGGCAGCAACAGCTGATAATAATAGGTCATCCATGTGCCTGTATGACCTCCGATAATAAATAACAATGCAAAAATAACAATTAGTATTGCGTAAAAATAAACATCGCGTAATAAGTCAGATTCTGTTGTCAGGAAAGATTCATCCGGTTTTTTACTTATCACTGCCCTTATTTTCAGCTTTTTGCCGCAGAGCTTGTTTAGCACCGCCGGCAAAAAGATAAGGAGCAAAGGGAAAAATCGAATAATGAAATATACGCCCTGCTTGGCCAGATGAAGGATATTATAGCTTGCGACTGCCGTGTGATGAATGAGGTTACTTGCAAAATATAAAGGGAACAGTGATCTTACAAGAAGAAAAGAAAGAAAAAAGAAAATCGGAACGGAAAAAGCATAGGTGATAAACCACTTTTTCTTCTTAAATAAAAGCATCAGGCAAAGGGGAAGGTAGATAATTACAAAGTATTGCTTTACATAAAAGCATAGGACGGTTAAAAGGCTCAGAATGAAGATTCTTATAAAGGATTCGGCTTTTTTTGACAAAAATAAAATGAGTACAAATAGAAAGACTGCCAGAGCTTCCGGCCTGGCGGCAATATCCGTACAAGATAATAAGAGTGTAAAAGCTATAAATGAATATAGTTTGTTTTTAGTCTCCCTGAATACACTGACATAGCCTACTATAGAAGCCATCAGCAAAAAAAGCAGCGAGAGAATTCGGTGTATGGCAAGTAAAGAAACACTATGGGGCAATAATTTACTAACCAGCGAGGCGAGAAAGGAAAAGAATCCGCCATAGACATAAAGATGAGGAGGAATCTTGTCAAGGGTGTAAGGATTTTCACCGTTGATTATTACATTTGTAATATCGACAGTTGCCCCTTCTCTGTATTCAACCTGAAAGGGATAGAAAACACTAGTAATGCTGTAATAAATATAGATTATCATGCAAATACAGACAATGGTTGTAAGAATTGCATGAACCGGATTTTCTATTTTCTTGATTTTAATCATAAGTTACCTTTCAAACAGCTCCGAATACCCTTAAGCTCTCTTAAGCCTCAATACGTTCAACGAGTTTATTATAACTTTACATAGTTCGTCGTAACAAGCAGAAAATTAATTTCTATTTCTTGTTTTGGATTTTTATATCCGGACTTCGGGAATGTTTCTGAAAGCATACGGCTTCCAGCGAAAAGGCCGAAAGCGCCCGCCGAACAAAAAGCAGCAATTGTTCCCCTACTGCCGATAAAAATCGCATTTCAACCATTTCTAAAATGACAGAGCGGATAAGAATATTGATTTTTAAAGGTATCAGAGATATGCGTAATTATTTGTATATAAACAAATCCGTCAGGAGCAGTTGCATGGGAAAAAGAGTGAACGATACGGAATCCAGAAAAAATCAAATACTTCAGGCAGCGAAAAAATTATTTATTGCGAAGGGCTATAATGCGGCAACGGTAGACGATATAGCAAGGGAGGTGGGTATTGTAAAGGGTACGGTCCTCCATTACTTTACCAGCAAAGATAAGCTGTTTATTGCTGTGCTGGACGAGATGGGCTTTGCTGCTGTTAATCAGATCCTCTTCCTTTTGCAGGATACCGACAACCCAGTGATGGAACGACTAAAAAAATTGATAAAACTGTTAGAAAATCAAAGTAATACGCTGAAAGCGCCCTTGACTGAATTTACGTCCGATGGCAGCAACCGCTTTCATATCGATTATTTGCGTCTGAAAACCTATTATAAGATGTCTGCTCTTCTTAAGGAATTTCTGGACGAAGGCTGCCGGGAAAAGGTTTTTCATATCTCCGATACGAAGGCCCGTTCTGAGAGCCTTGCCTTTGCAGTATTCGGGGTAACCGGATCGGAAATAAGCAGCGCTGAATTATCAAATGAATTATACGAAATATTTAACCGGTTATTAAGCATATCCATTCCGCAAGAAGGAACCCAGGGAGGAGAGAGGCATGAAATATAGCGGAGTTTATTGGAACCTGCTGCATAAATCCTTTGAAAACGTACTTACGCAAAAATACGACAGGGCTTTTGCCAGGAATTTATTAAAAGATGCCAAAAGAAATAACAAAAAGTTTATCCTTGATTTTCCTGATATCGGAGCCGACAATCCACTTAAAGATATGTTTTATCTCGGCTGTATTTTCATTTCTATATGGAAAACAGCTGACGGTGTTATCTCTGTTGACAGCATGAAAACCATAGTCATATCCGTATTGGAAAAATTCAGAGGATTATTTGGCCTGGTGAATTTAAATAAAAAATGGGCTAAAAACAGGCTTTACAGTGAAGGTGAAAAATTCCTGGCCTGGCAAGAAAGAAATACCGGAAAATATCAGCTTGAATGGAAGGCCAAAATAGAACAGAAAGAAAAAGGCTACGCCTATACCTTTTTGCGGTGCCCATTTCATGAATTTTGTACACAGCAGGGATATGCGGAAATACTTCCTGTTCTTTGCTCAATGGATTTTCTTTTAATCGAAATGATGCACGGAAAGCTCTATCGCGAATTCACATGCGGGACAGGCGATTATTGCGATTTCTGGATATGCGGGGATAAAGAATGATGGAATGCTCCATAAGCTATGGTCATTGGCTGTAAAATATGGTAAGCTTCCCTTAAATGCAACCTTTCCATAATAACCTGCTATACTCCAATAATTTTTCTTCGTTTCACATTACTCGGCAGGGTATAAGGTTTAGGGCAGGATATGAAAAGAGTTAGGGGATTTGATTAATGGACGGTTCGGAAATATTAGTATTATTACTCTCCTGCTTTCTGACATATAGATTTTACAAAAACTGGTATTCGCCTGTTTTTAAGGTGTGGCACCCTCAGGTACGCCTGTTTCCCAGACTCTTAATGGGAGCACTGCCCTTTATTTCATTCATAATACTGTTTTACACCCTTTCGGCATTGGCCTCCTTCGATGTGGTTACCAGTCCTTTATACATTTTCTTTTACTTGATTATGGGCTATGGATGGATTTATATTGGCCTAACTCTAATGTCATTCTTTTTTGATATTGTGTGGAGCGAGGACGTTTTAAAGCTTAACAATGAGGCCGCCCTATATCCCGTCGCAGGCGGTTTTCTGGGCTTAACCCTTATCTTTGCCGGGGCAAACATCGGGGATGGGCCCGGATGGTGGTGCGTTATTTTTGCCGGAGGCTTAGCCCTTACGGCTTGGTACGCGTTTGCCAGTCTTATCAATCACTTTACCCAGATATTTGAGCGTATTACCATTGAAAGAAATATACCTTGCGGCATTCGTTTCGGTTTCTATTTGCTCTCAAGCGGCATAATTCTCGGAAGAGCGTCTGCGGGAGACTGGACTTCCTTTTTAACGACTATTATCGAATTGGGAACAGGATGGCCCGTTTTGATTTTAACCCTTTTAGCGCTTACGGTTGAGTATTATTTTAGCAATAGCTTAAAAAGGACCGGCCGCTCCGGGAACACGCGTCCCGGCGGCTTAATTGCCGTATCCATCCTATGCGGCATGGTTTTTATCGCGATAGCTGTCGCAGGAGTTCTGTTGCAGCCATTATATGAAATTCCAGTTCCAATATTGGACTAACCGGATTTTTTCTGTAGGAGTGAAACCATGATGCCTTCCATAAAGCTGGGTTCAATTCCGGAGAACAGCTATTCCGATTATCGTTATAATGTAATTTTCAAGGCGTATAAATGGGATCCTCAGGTTGAGGATTATAATACCATATCCAATCATGTTGTTTTGATGCCCCGCGAGATTGCCATTGAGCTGGAAAGCCTGGCAGAAAAGCTTTCGGAAGAAACCATGAAAATGGAGGCCCTCCTTGTTAAAAAGCCGGAGCTGGCCAAAAAGCTGGGGCTGCCAAAGGAAATTTATCGTACACTTGGACGTCTTTCAGATTATAACCCCAGGCAGCATATTCGGCTCATGCGTTTTGACTTTCACCCTACCACAACCGGATGGGCCGTGTCGGAGGTTAACAGCGACGTACCCGGGGGGCTTGCTGAAGCTTCCGTGCTGCCCCAAATAGCCGAATGCTATTTTGAAGGCTACGAACCCCGCAAGAATGTGGCCGACAGCCTTCTTAAGGCGTTTCAGGATCAAATAGGGCAAAGCGGGAGGCTGGCCTTTGTTCATGCGACCTCCTATTCGGATGATCGCCAGGTTATGCAGTTTTTAAGCGACTATTTAACTGCTAAGGGCTATTCCTCCGTTATGGCTGCACCGGATCATATCCGCTGGATAAACAAAAAAGCCGTCAGCATAGTGGAAGGCTGCGAAGGCCCGGTGGATGGCATTATTCGTTTTTTCCCGCTGGAATGGCTTGTTAATCTGCCCGGAAAATCAAACTGGCAGGCCTATTACGATGGAACAACCCCGGCCTGCAATCCTCCCTCAGCTATTTTCGCCCAGTCCAAACGTCTGCCCTTAATATGGGATGAGCTGGAGCTCCCGCTTCCAGTCTGGAAAGCCCTGCTGCCTGAAACGGTTGAACCAGGCTCGCAAAAATTTAAAGGAAAGGCCACAGACGCTGAATGGATCTACAAACCAGCATTAGGAAGGGTTGGCGAGGGCATCTCCATAAAAGAAGCCATAACGGCTAAAGAGCTTAAGCAAATTGAAAAGTCTGCCCGCAGATATCCTAAAAACTGGTTGCTTCAGCGCCGATTTAACAGCCTGCCTATAACCTGCGAGAAGGGTGATGCTTATCATTTATGCATCGGTGTGTTTACCGTAAATGGAAAGTGTGCAGGATTCTATGGTCGCACAAGCCCCCAACCGCGTATTGATGCCAAAGCAAAGGATATACCTGTGCTGGTTTCAAAATCCTATTTGAAGGAAGGGATAACAAATGAAGGACAACCTGGAAACCTATAAAATATGGGCCCCTGATGATGCGGTATGGACTGCTTGGGCAAAGCCGGTTTTATTTATGGATGCACCCGGCAGCATAGATATTGATTTTGCAATACCCGACTGGAATTGGATAACTCATGCGGATTACAATACAATGCTTATTCTTGATTTACCCGGAAAAGAAGGGGTTGAGGAAGGGCTTGCGCTGGCACGTTTGGGTTATCGGCCGGTTCCGCTTTACAACGGTGTTTTGGGCCCAATCCCTTCCATGGTAACAAGAGCAGATAAGATCGCAAAAGCTCTCCAGCTTGCCTCCAGAGAGCTTTCCACCCTTACGCTCCGAAAGGATGCTCCGCCGGTTTTTTTACTGGATTCCAACCGAATGAGTCCAAGTGGCACCATGCCAGGAAAATTTGATAACCGGTGGTGTGTTTTCCCTCAGGATATGCCCTCTGCTGCTTTTCTTGCAGAAAACAAAATCCATAAAATCATTCTTCATGCTGCTTCCCTTCAAAATGATTTGTCTCATATTTTGAGGCGTTATCAGGAAAAGGGGATAAAGATTTATCAATATACGGGAAAAGGTCCAATAAAGGAAATAGAAGTAGTAAAGCCCTCCAGGTTCAAAAGCCTTCTCTACAGGTTTTCCGTCATACTGGGACTAAGGCGCAATGCTGCCGGAGGCTTTGGGGGAAAAATACCTGAGCCCACTCAAAGCAGCTCCGGCGGAAGGTATTATGGTATGGGGTAGGGCCTGCATCCCTGGAACACTTCTCTTTTTTATCAGGAGCGGGCCGGGATATGTCTTGTAAAGTAGAGGAGGGTATGCCATGAAAAAATTAGGTATTATGCTTTCTTTTATTTTGCTGTTATCCATGATGTCGGCAATACTGCTCCTATTATTTCAAGGCAAAAAAAATCCGGTTCTTACAGCCAGTGAAATAAAAAGCAGCGAAATTACCCTGATTCAGGCGTCTCTATCCTATAATGATAATCCAAATGGCATCAATGAAGCCAAATTTATAAATGGAAAAAAAGAGATACAAAAATGGCTGAAAGCTTTTAAGAACAGTTCTATTGGGGAAGAAACAGAGTCCGTTTACGGTAATTGCAGCCTGTTTCGTTTCTTTTCAGATGACAGGCTGATAAAGGAATTGCGCTTTTACAATATAAAAGCCTCGTCCATCTTTTTAATTCAAGACAACCGTTGTTTTACCAGTACCTTTTATGGGGACAGTCCCTGGACATTGTACAAAGAATCAGAATCGCCTGTATTATTTGTAGATAAAAACTTTAATACCCCATAAGGCTAACCGAATTCAGAAAGCCCCTCATTTCCGGAACAAATTTGGACATGAGGGGCTTTGACATATGACATGCATATCCAGCAGATCCTAGCTATCGGATAATGGAACTAATCCCGTTTAAACGATCTCTTTTCGACTGAGACAGCAAAGGCATAAAGTTTTCCCACAGGTCTTTTACTGAAAAGCCCAGCCATCTGCCGTCATAAATAAAATCAAATTTGCCTTATTAGTCTTCCATATCTCGAATCAGGTTTACCATTTCGATTGCACCAACCGCACAGTCGAAGCCCTTATTGCCAGCCTTGGTACCAGCTCGCTCAATCGCTTGCTCAATATTCTCGGTTGTCAACACGCCGAATATGACGGGAATATCACAGTTCAGGGATATATGTGCAATCCCCTTGGATACTTCACTGCACACATAGTCGTAGTGGGTAGTGCTGCCACGAATCACGGCACCAAGGCAAATGATCGCATCATATTTTCCGCTTTTCGCCATTTTGGAAGCAATGAGCGGAATTTCAAATGCGCCGGGAACCCAAGCAATGTCAACGTTGTCCTCACTGACCTCATGGCGCTTCAGTCCATCAAGAGCGCCGCCAAGCAGCTTGCTTGTTATAAATTCATTAAACCGTGCGGCAACAATACCCATCCTAATATCCTTAGCTACAAGTTTTCCTTCAAAAATTTTCATTGTTGTAATCTCCTTTTCACTTAATAATGTAAGATATGACCCATCTTTTTCTCCTTGGTTTTCAGATAGAACAGGTCGTGATCAGTGGCTTCCATTTCTATTGGAACGCGTTCAATAATTTCCATGCCAAACCCGGAAAGCTGATAAACCTTATCCGGATTGTTTGTGAGCAGGCGCAAGGTCTTTGCTCCAAGGTCATGTAAAATCTGTGCGCCGATGAAATATTCTCGCATATCTCCCGGAAAACCAAGGGCAAGATTTGCTTCCAGAGTATCCATGCCTTGCTCCTGAAGGGCATAGGCCCGCAGCTTATTAATCAAACCAATTCCACGACCTTCCTGACGCATGTAAAGCAGAATACCTCGCCCCTCCTTTTCAATTTGCGTCATAGCTGCCGCAAACTGCTGGCCGCAGTCACAGCGCAGGGAACCGAAAGCATCCCCCGTCAGGCACTCGGAATGAACACGGCATAAAAGATTTTCCCCGTTGCCAATCTCACCTTTGACTAATGCCACATGATGTTCTCCGTTTAGCTTGCTAATGTAGCCGTAAGCCTTGAAATCACCATATTTTAAAGGCAGGAGAGTACAGGTTATCTGCTCCACAAGCTTTTCATTTCTTTTGCGGTATTCCTGAAGGGCTTTTATAGTAATCATTTTAAGACTCCACTTTTGCGCAAGCGCCATCAGCTCCGGCGTACGCATCATGGTTCCGTCCTCCCTCATAATTTCGCAGCAAAGGCCGCATTCCTTTAATCCCGCCAGCCGCATCAAATCCACGGTAGCCTCGGTATGTCCGTTTCGCACCAGTACACCGTTTTTCTTTGCGCGCAGCGGAAACATATGACCGGGACGACGGAAATCCTCCGGCTTGGCACCGTCCGTTACACATTTCAAAGCTGTAATGCTCCGCTCGGCTGCTGAAATGCCGGTGGTGGTATCCACATGATCAACGGATACTGTGAACGCTGTTTCGTGGTTATCTTTGTTGTCGCTGACCATTTGGGGGAATTGCAGCTTTTGACAAAGGGCTTCGCTCATAGGCATACAAATCAGACCCTTCCCATGCACCGCCATAAAATTGACATTTTCAGTTGTGGCAAACTCAGCCGCGCAGATAAAGTCACCCTCGTTTTCTCTGTCCTCATCATCCGTAACCAGAATGATTTTTCCAAGGCGAAGGTCAGCCATCGCCTCTTCAATAGTGTTAAATTGAAACATGTTATTTCCTCCTAAAAGCCGTGTTCCGCAAGAAACCGGGCTGTGATAGTGTTGCTTTGAGTTTCTTTTCCCATTAGGCGTTCCACATATTTGCCGATGCAGTCATTTTCCAAATTGACCAAATCCCCAACGTGGCGGCCGGATAGAGTTGTTAACGAAGCCGTGTGAGGTATGATGGCTATGCTGAAACTGTCTTTATACACCCTTGCCACTGTCAGACTGATCCCGTCAATGGCAATTGAGCCCTTTTCAATGATGTAGCTAAGAACCGGCAAGGGTGTTTTGACCGTATACCAAACTGCGTTATCATCTCTGTGAATATTTAAAACTGTGCCGGTGCCGTCAATATGCCCGGATACGATATGTCCGCCAAACCTGCCGTTTGCGGGCATAGCCCGTTCCAGATTAACAGGACTTCCGATCCGAAGGCTTCCAAGGGAAGAACGGTTCAGGGTTTCATGCATCACATCAGCCGCAAAGCCGTTTGAGAAAATGGAGGTAACCGTAAGGCAGACACCGTTCACTGCAATGCTGTCGCCAAGTTGAATGTCCTGCATGATCTTCCATGACTGAACCGATAGAACAGCTGAGCTCCTCCCTTTATGGATATTCAGTATTTTGCCGATTTCTTCTATGATTCCTGTAAACATTGAAGCACCTCGCTTTCCAATAAAACATCTTCATCCACCTGTGTGATGACCGGCTTGCTTAGCAGAAAAGCTCCCTCGGGGCAATCGACGCCCAAGCCGTCTACCGGAGTCTTTCCACTGCCGCCAAACAGCTTGGGAGCGATATATGCCTGCACCTTATTTACAATACCGCTTTGCAGGGCCGACCAATTCAGTGTACTGCCCCCCTCCAGCAAAAGACTGTCAATCTGCTTTTTACCCAAACTTTTCAGCAAGGTGTTTAAGTCGATATGGTTATCCTTTTGAGGAAGTACCATGATCTCGCAGCCTGCATCCAGATACGGCTGATGCCTGTTGGTATCTGTTATAGCCGTAGCAATGAGAGTAGGGGCAATATCGCTTGTAGTGACAATTTTTGATTGCTGCGGCGTTCTCAGACCGGTATCACATATGATGCGCAGTGGATTTCTGCTGTTCTCCAGTCGGCAGGTCAGCATGGGGTCATCTGTGATAACCGTGCCGACACCGACCATGACGGCAGAATAACGGTGCCGATCCTCATGAACACGCCGAAGTGAGGCCGAGCCGGTGATCCATTGGGATTTGCCGGTGCGCGTAGCGATTTTTCCGTCCATGGTCATGGCATATTTCATGATCACATAGGGCGTTCTGTTTTGAATGTAATGAAAAAAGCTTTCATTGAGCTTGTCACACTCATTTTTTGCTACATTTTCCACTACCTCAATACCGTGAGAATACAGAATTGCAATACCTTTTCCGGAGACCAGCGGATTGGGATCGGAAGAACCGACTACCACACGGCTAATGCCGCTTTCAATGATTGATTCGGTACAGGGTGGTGTTCTTCCATGATGACAGCAGGGTTCCATCGTCACATAAAGGGTTGCGCCGGCAGTTGATGTTTGACAGTTTGCAAGTGCGTTTTGTTCTGCGTGGCGTTCTCCGTACTTTTTGTGGTAGCCCTGTCCGATAATCTTGCCGTCCTTCACAAGTATCGCACCAACCATGGGGTTTGGATTTACCCATCCGCTGCCCTGCCTTGCAAGCTGAATTGCAAGACGCATGTATTCAATTTCATCCATATAGCACCTCCGTAGAATGAAAAAATACCCCGAACAAAATGTTCAGGGCAAGAGAGAGGAATGACGGTTTAATCACGCGTACGCAGGAAACATCCCGCAAAAGAAGCCTTGAACATATAACTGTTCAAGGCTTTTATAAAGCGAGTCGAAATTACGCTGCAGGATATATAAAATAAAAGCTCTGAAATGGCAATTCATTTCAGAGCACAAATTCTTATCCACGCAAAAACGCAAATCTTCCTTTATCTTCTACTATCAGACTATACTGTCGGCTTCGGAATTTAACCGAATCAACCTTGCGGTTCGTGGGCTGTACCACCGGTCGGGAATTTCACCTTGCCCCGAAGATTTTATTCAATTGAAATTATTATACCTTTGACTTTAAGACCTGTCAATAAAATCCCTGAACCGTACCCTCACCGGCGACTGAACCGCCCCATCAGCGAATTCCAACTCTGCCGCGCAAGTAAAAAAACAAGGCGGACAGCCGAAGCTGTCCGCACCATTACAGGAATTTATACCCGGTTCACTTTTTATTCCTATAATCCCCCATAAAAACGGCCTGCCTTTCTTTATAAAAAGAAGTTCCATAAGATAAAGCTTGCCGCCAAGGGGGGCTTTCATTAATAGCTATTTAAAAGCTGCCT
>JAFADM010000343.1 GCA_023424865.1 Bacillota bacterium
GTGTCCACCATATGCTCCAAAACCCGGGGACCTGCCAGAGCCCCTTCCTTTGTAACATGACCCACTATGAAAACCGTTACGCCCTGCTTCTTGGCAAGCCGGAGAAGCTGGCCGGTGACATCCCGCACCTGGCTCACACTGCCGGGGGCAGCCGTAAGCTTTTCGGTAAAGACAGTCTGGATGGAGTCTATAACAACAAAATCCGGCTTTTCTTTTTCTACCACACCCTCAATGCGTTCGTAGGAGGTTTCCGCCAGCATGTAAAGCGCGTGCTTCACCTGTCCCAGCCTGTCCGCCCTGAGTTTTACCTGCTGGACCGATTCCTCTCCCGACACATAAAGCACTCGCTTAGAAGCTGAAAGATACCGGCAGACCTGTAAAATAAGGGTGGATTTTCCTATGCCCGGATCGCCGCCCACCAAAACCAGTGACGAGGGCACTAAGCCCCCTCCCAGAACTCTATCCAGCTCGCCGCTGCCGGTTTTCAGCCTGGCACTTTCGGATACCTCAATATCTGCCAGGGAAACACTGGCAGGAAGCTGGAGCAAAGATGCGGACGCCGTTTTATTGGAGACAGCTTCCTCAACCTCCTCCACAAGGGTGTTCCAGCTTGAGCAGGAGGGACATTTCCCAAGCCAGCCACTGCTTTCATAGCCGCAATGGCTGCAAACATACTTCGTTCTGAGCTTTGCCATGAAAACCTCCCTTTTTAGAAACCTTCTCCCGCTTTTTCGCGAAGCACGATACTGTCCAGAACCTCCGCTGCTTTTAGAATAACCTGCCGACATTTTATTTCAGGGGTACGGTGGGCTGCCATGAGAGGGATGCAGTCAATGGAGCCCATCTCCTTATTATAGGAGTCGAAAAGTTCCTTTGTTAATTTTTTAATTTTCGTGTCCTCATGAGCACGATCCTTCACAAATACCCGGCCCAACACCATAATAGCTGCCGTGAGAGCGCCGCATTTGTCCCCGATGGCCATACCGCCGCCAAAGCCTGATGCCAGCTTGAGCGCCTCCGTATCCAGACCCATATGGTAAACTTTATTGGCACCTCTTAATATTTTTTCAGCGCAGTTAAGATCCTCCGCTTCGCCATAGCCCTGCTCAATGAGGGCTGAAAGAGAGCTTAATTCCTCCATTTGCGGTTAACTCCTTTCCTTTGTAAAAAGAGGATCGTTTGCCGATCCCCTCTATTATAATGCTTTTTGTTATTCAATTCAGAAACGGTACTTGCGTCCGTGTCTGTTAAGTGGCATACAACTTGTCTTTACAGGCTTACAGCCGCTTCCACTTAATCCCCTGGGGAGTATCCATAAGCTCAATCCCCATGTTTTTAAGGGTGTCCCGGATTTCATCGGCACGCTTCCAGTTTTTCTCCTTGCGGGCCTGCTGGCGCTCCGCCACAAGGGCCTCCACATCGCTGTCCAAACGGGTATCCTCAATGCTTTGACCGGATCCGTCCAGCTTCAGTCCGAAAACCTCATCCATTTTTAAAAGAACAGCATAGATATCGGACGATTTCACAGCATACCTTGCTGCATTCCAGGCGACTCCCAGGGCTTTGGGAATGTTAAGATCGTCGTTTACGGCCTCCTCAAACTCCTTAATGAAGCCTTCAACCACGGAAGACTCCACTTTATCCGTACCTTCCTTATGGCTTTTAGAGGCTTCCACAAGACGATCATAGGATACCTGTGACGACTGCATCACATCCCAGGTAAAATTGAGCTTGTTCCTGTAGTGGGCGTTAAGGCACATATACCGAAAGGCCAGAGGATTGAAGCCCTTTTCCTTAAGGTTCGCTACAGTATAGGTGTTACCGAGGCTTTTGGACATCTTTCCGTTATTCACCATCATAAATTCGCCATGGAGCCAGTAGTTTACGGCAGGCTTTCCCAAAAGGGCCTCGGACTGGGCAATTTCATTTTCATGATGAACGGGAATATGATCCACGCCTCCTGTATGAATATCAAAATTATCGCCAAGGTATTTTCTGCCCATGGCCGAGCATTCGATATGCCATCCGGGATACCCCATGCCCCAGGGACTGGGCCACTGCATGATATGCTCCTTGGGAGCCTTTTTCCAAAGGGCGAAATCAGCAGGATGCCGTTTTTCTTCATTTACCTCCACACGGGCACCGGCTATCTGGTCTTCCAGATTGGCCCCGGAGAGCTTGCCATACTCCTGAAACCGGCCGATATCAAAGTAAATGCCGTCGCTCGTTTCATACCCGTAGCCCTTGTCCACAAGCGTTTTTACAAAATCAATCATCTCAGAGATATGATCGGTGGCTTTGGGTACAATTTCAGGCTTTTCTATATTAAGGGCACCAATATCGCTTAAAAAAATCTCGGTATAATAGGCGGCAATTTCCCATGGGGTCTTTTGCTGTTCCCGGGCCCCCTTGAGCATTTTGTCCTCACCATCGTCCTCATCGGACACCAGATGGCCCACATCGGTAATGTTCATGACATGCTTTAGCCTAAACCCGTTATATTTGAGGACCCGTCTTAAAATGTCCATAAAGACATAGGTCCGGAGATTTCCGATGTGAGCGTAATTGTATACCGTAGGACCGCAGGAATAAAGGGATACGGACTCCCGTTCAAGAGGCTGGAATTCTTCCTTTGCCCTTGAGAGCGTATTGTAAAGTTTCATGGGATTTTCCTCCGTTTATATTGAATAATTATCCGGATTGTTGCCGTCTATATCCTTGATAAGATTCTCGTACTTTACAAGCTCGCTCTTTAATCTCTCTATTTCACCTCTTAGCTTGCAAAGTTCCTGATCCACAGGGTCCGGATTATGTATCTGATCCAGTTCAAAGGATTGACGGATTTTATCGGATCCCCGTTTAACGGCTCTTCCGGGCACACCCACCACCGTGGTGTTAGCCTCTACCTCGTCGGTAACGACCGCATTGGCGCCGATTTTGGCATTATCGCCTACCTTAAACGGGCCCAGGATTTTTGCTCCTGCACCGATAAGCACATTATTGCCAATGGTGGGATGACGCTTGCCCGTGTGCTTGCCGGTTCCTCCCAGGGTAACGCCATGATAAATGGTACAGTAATCCCCAATTTCAGCGGTTTCACCAATCACGATACCCATACCGTGATCGATAAAAAGACCCTTTCCGATTTTTGCTCCCGGATGGATCTCTATGCCTGTCTTATGCCTTGCATGCTGGGAAACGGCCCTGGCAAGAAAATAAAACCCTCTCACATGAAGCCAGTGGGCAAATCTGTGAGAGATAATGGCCT
>JAFADM010000398.1 GCA_023424865.1 Bacillota bacterium
TCTCACCCTTTTTAACTTCAAGATTAATGTTTTTAAGGACGTGGAGCTTGCCGAAGTTTTTATGTACGTTCTCCATTACGATCATGGTTTTTGCCTCCAAAAGCAATGAAAATAGGATTATAAGCCACTTTATTCAAAATCCCATAAATCAATATGGACCATTATACATGTGTTGATCTTTTTTGTCCAGCAAATGGAGAGAAAAAATGCATAACGAAATCCTTGTTAGTGCATAATTTATTCGTTTTATGGCTT
This sequence comes from Bacillota bacterium, assembly GCA_023424865.1. The sequence continues at coordinate 256 of JAFADM010000398.1, forward strand.
ATAGATGCCTGTTTTTAAAAAAAATGCAACAGTAATAAACATAAAATTGCACTTTGGCTTTGCGCTGTGCTGTCCGGCTTAAGTGCTGGTTTACTGATAACTTAACCCAAGGTTAAGAAAAGATTTACAAAGATTTGCTATATTGTTAATGTGCGAATTAATTTCATGGGGTATATGGATAAATAAGTAAGGAGAAAAAGAAAAGCATCATTTATTTGTTTTATTTTAAATATTTTACTGGAAAAGCAGCTATTCATTATTTATAATATTGAACAAAATTATTAAAGCCTAGAAGTCTGTATTAAATTTATAGAATTTCCCTTAACGGCATTGTTAAGATAAGATAAAGAACAGTCTGAGAAAGGAAGTAATTGTATGAAGAGAGTGCTGGTTGTGGATGACGCGGCATTTATGCGCAAAATGCTGGGTGACATTCTAAGAAGAAACGGGTATGAAATTGTTGGAGAGGCCGGAAATGGCCTTGAAGCGGTGGAACGCTATAAGGCGCTTCGTCCCGATTTGGTCACCATGGATATCACAATGCCTGATATTGACGGCATTCAGGCTGTTCGCAGCATAAAGGAATTTGATCCGGATTGTGTTATTGTAATGATTTCAGCGATGGGACAGCGTGGCATGGTCTTGGATGCCGTACAGGCCGGAGCCAAAGGCTTTATTGTAAAGCCCTTTCAGGAAATAAAGGTTATGGAGGAAATCAGCAAGCTCACTTAAGCAATAAAAGGTGCATTAAATAATAACGCAGCAAGAATGACGGAGAAGTTTGCATGAGTGATGAAATAATCTTTAAAAGCGCCCATCTTGCCATCTACAGGGAGAAAAACAGCTATTATGCGGAATCCTTTATGGAAGGAATGACTTTAAAGGAGTTTTCCCAAATCATTGAGCGGTATCCGGAAATCCGAATTACCAGCTTCCCTGCTCTCCATAGTGTTTTATCACGTCCTCCTCATCCCCTGGTTAAATTTGGTGAAAGGAAAGAAAGGATAAGGGTAGAGCTTGCAGCGGATCAAATGCAGGCTTATGTTGTTCTGGCCATGGATGAAAACGCCCTGAAACGGGAAGACCGGGATGAGCTTTATAAAGATATCCTTTCCTGTCTGGATAAGGCCGGGGTTGTATTCGGTATCAGGGGCAAGGAGATGCTGAACGATTTTCCGAGGAAAAAAAATCTTCTGGCAGCCGAAGGCCTTTCGCCTCAAAAGGGGCAGGACGCAACAATAAAAATGTACAAGCTAAAGGATTCGGTTCCGGTAATACGAGAGGACGGCAATGCGGATTTTTACGATCTGAACATTATCAATCCTGTTGAAGAAGGCGAATGGCTGGGAGAAAGAAGGGAGCCTACCGGAGGAGCTGCGGGTAAAACCGTTACAGGAATAACTCTTCCTGCGCTTCCGGGAAGACAGCTCCCTCTTTATTATGATTCTTCATCGGTGGATATTAAGAGCAGCGACGGACTGACAACTCTTCACGCAAAGCATAAGGGAGCGGTCTACTACAAAAACGAAAGAATTTACGTAGCCAACTTTCTGGAAATTAAAGAGGATATTAATTTTAAAACAGGAAATATTCAGTTCGACGGTTTTTTACGTATTAACGGCACCGTTTCGGACAATTTTTCGGTAGAAGCGCTTAAGGATATTGAAATAAACGGAGAGTACGGTATTGGCTGTGTAAAAAAGGTTGAAAGCAGGGATGGCAGTGTATATATCCGGGGCGGCATTGCAGGAAAAAGCAAGGCCGTCATTCAGTCCTCCAAAAACATCTATACCAAGTTTGTCTCCGATGCGACCATTGTTTGCCAAGGAGATGTACATATTGGTTTCTATTGCTTTAACAGCAATATTACCGCCAGAAGGGTGTTCCTGGAATCACCCAAAGGCCAGATTGTGGGCGGCCGGATTGAAGCCAATGTAAAGGTGGACGCACCTTTTATCGGCAACGAATCTGAACGCCGGACGGTTATTTCACTCAAAGGCTTTGAACGCAAGGTGTATAAGGAAAAATACGATCAGTTGGAGCAGGAGCTTCAAAATTTACAAAGAACTACCATGTCTGCAAGGCAGAACATTTTTCTGTACGAGAACGCCTACGGTGTTGAATCGGGTCAGGAGGCAGAGCTAATGCGGGCCAAGGAGCGTTATCACCTTCTTAAAACAGAGGAAAAGAATTTAAAGCAGGAAATTAAACAAATCGCAGATTACCTTGCCGTTAAAGGAAACGGTGAAATTTCGGTACGCAGCAGGATTTATCCCAATACGGTATTAGAGTATGGCAGCAGCATGAAGGTGATACAGCAAACCTTGCCGACAACCAGCTTTTATATTAAGGAAGGGCAGCTGCACGAATTTTAGCAGCCTCAGGCTCCTGTTGGAATCGGTGCCTTACTAAGGCTAAGTGTGGGAGTGTTCTTAAGGAAAGGATGACGATATGTTGCAGGATTCACTATTATCCGGCATAGAAGAGCAAAAGAGCATCAGACCTTTGTCGGAAAAGCTTTTCAGATATTCGGGACTCATTGAGGCTATTGACTATTTCACTCAGCAGCTTCATTTCGATCAAATACTGGACGGTGCCTTTGACTTTATAAATGAGCTTATCTCAGCGGATCAGTCGGCTCTTTTTTGCTTTGACGGAAACCAGTATGTAAGAAAAAAAGAGCTGGGCGGTTTTAATTTTCCCGTTTCGTTAAAGAACCATGCTCCCTTGGAGGAATATGCCAAGCTCCACGGCAGCGTGCTTCGGGATCCGGAAGCCGTGAGCCGCTATTTTGGACAGGAAATCATAAAGCGGGCAGAAATCAAGCTTGTGGTTCCTCTTATTGTGGATTTTGGACTCTACGGTTTTATTCTAATCTCTCACAAGGCAGATATGAGCTTTGATGAAAACGATGCCTTTATATGTGAAGTGCTCATGAAGCTTTTCAATTCGGCCCTTTCCAATTGCAAGCGTTATGAATCGCTCCGCAAAGCCACCTTAAGCCTGGATGAAAAGATCTTCAATCTTTTTGTAATCAACCAGTCCTCCAAGGCGCTTCTGAGCGAATTGGACCTGGAAAACCTGTACAGCCTGTCCATTGATGTATTTTCCGAGCTCACTCAAAGCGCTATTACCGGATTTGTGCTTTATGATGATAAAAGCGAGGCCTATATGCTTAAGGCTTACCGGGATGTGTCCCAGGCAAAGCCCAGGCCCTTTCTCCGTCTTAATAGCCCGGCAGGGGTTCTGCTGGATTCTTCCAAACTTCTTGTGGATGTTTCCCTTCCCGGTGACAGGGAGTATTTTAACGGCCTTTTCGAACAGGGACTTGTTGCTTTAAAGGAGCTGAAGCCCACTTACATTGTCATGCTTGTCAAAAACGAGAATCTCCTGGGCTTTGTCTCCCTAAGCGATGCCGTTACGGGCAAGCCGTACACGGAAACCAGCTTTGAGCTTATTGAAAGCCTTGCCTCGTCTACCTATATCTCCGTATCCAACGCACAGCTGTTCAGTCAGGTGGCGGAGCAGAAAAGAAATATACAAAACAAGCTGGATAAGCTGGTCTCATTGAACCGCCTGATTAAGAATATAAACAGCTCCCTTCGTACGGAAGCGCTGCTGGGGCTAACGCTTAATACTCTGAAAGTGGCATTTGACGTTAAAAAGGCTGTGCTTGCCCTCTATGACAAGGAGAGCCGCACCTTTATCCCGGCGGGAGCCATTGGCGTTGACGAGCCTATTGGGCAATTCGCCGCGCATCCCATGTGGGATATGCTGTTTGAAGGTAAAACCCTTGTAATTAATCAGGAATGGGAAGCGTCAAGGTATCTGCCGGATGAGCTGACTGAACGGCTGGGGCGTATAGGAGGCGCCGCCCTTGTACCCTTAAGTCTGGAACGCTCCGAAACGGAGCTTTTAGGTGTGATTATGGTTTTCCTGTATGGCAAATCCATTGTGGGAAGTGAGGAAAACGTCCTTATTCTTGAAAGCATAGCAGGGCATGTGGCGCCGTCACTGTATAACCTGGCAACCTTGGAGGAGCAAAAGCGCTTTCTTTTGCCCAATCCCATCGAGCTTTTTAAAAAAGAGCTTAAAAAGGAAGTTCGACGGGCTGAAGAATGGTCTATGGAGCTGGAGGTACTGGAGATTATGGACAGTCGGGACTTTGTCTTTAAGGGGGAATGGATAGCCGAAAGGCTCAAGGAAGAATATGAACAGGTATTCCCTTTTTCGTATAATAATGTATTTGTTATACACAATCAAATTACTCAGGATGCTGAAAACAGGATCCGCAGATGGACGGGGATAGAGAGCCTTCGTGTTAAGCAGCTTGTGTATGGCAGGGATTTCAAAAGCTTTGCCGAATTTTTTACCCTCTTTGTATAAGGTTTGGTATATCCGATGGAAAAAGTAAATCAAAAACCTGGGGGATTCGAATCCCCCCTTTATCCAGCGTCGAACCGAACTTGAATTTACTCCAAGCCGACGGGCTGCCTCTGATTGACTGATTTTTCCTTCGAAACACGCTTTTGCTGCCTCTATGCGTTCCTCAGCAGTAACCTTTTCTCTGGACATAGAAATGCTCCCTTCATGATTAACAGTGTTTTTTATTTCGCTGTCTCATAAAGGGAGCATAACACTTGCGTCAATCGGAGCTCTTTTTGCTATGAAAGAGAGGGTTATTTCTTTGCGTTTAATAGCCTGTCGATGCGGTGAAAAATAGCCAGTGCAGGGTCCATAGGCACTTCCACGCCCACCGTACCCTCCGGAATAACAACGGGGGATGTCTTTCGGAAGGCTTTTCCCTGAAATTGAGGGAGCCATTCCCTGTTGGCTTCAAAAAGCTCGGCCACCATGTCCCTTGTTTGCTGGAGGGTAAGCACCGCCGAGGTGAGAGGATCCAGAGCCACCGCGGCATAAACCAGCTCAGGATCCCCTGTCAGGGCAGCTTCGGCAGCCAGCATCTGTACGGTTACATTGGTCTGGTTAAGGGCGGCAAGCTGCATGGGAAGCTCCCCTACCACCGTAGGATGAAGACCGGTACGATCTACGTATACAGGAACCTCCACACAGCAGTCCGGAGGCAGATTCGTAATATATCCCCGGTTCAGAACATTGCCGTTGAAGCGAAAAACCTTATCCGTCTCCATGGCCTCCAGGATATAGGAGCAGTACTCCACACTGCGGGGCTCCAGATAGCCGTTTTCAAAACAAGGGAGCTCAGTATCCTCCACCTGGCCTGAAACACCGGCCTTATCCCCGTCGGCAGGAGCACCGAAGCGGGGCTGATCGCAATAATCCCGGATAACCTGGGGATTTTTACGGAACCAGGACAGGTATTCGGAAAGATGATGGGTGCTTTCTGTCATAAAATAGCCGAAGTGGCGCATAACCTCGCCACGCACCTTTTCAGGAAGATAATAGCCGGGCTTTTCCATGTTTTCCCGAAGAAGGGGATACAGGTCCTGGCCCTTGCTTTCAAGCTTTAAAAACCAGGCCATATGGTTTATACCTGCGGCCATATAATCAATGTCTTCTTTTTTCACTCCGGTATACATGGCGATGAGCTGAAGGGTGGTTTGCACCCCGTGGCAAAGGCCCACGCAGCGTACCCTGGAGGCTTTGCCCAAGGCCAGGCATACGGTTGCCATGGGGTTTACATAATTCAAAACCAAGGCGTTGGGACATAATTCTTCAATTTCCTTAAACAGGGAGGTAAGAACAGGAAGGGTACGCAGGGCTCTAAAGACACCGCCTGGACCCAAGGAATCACCAATGGCCTGATCCACTCCGTATTTTAAGGGGATGGATTTATCGCAAGACACCACCTCCGAGCTTCCCACCTTTAGCATTAAAATGACATAATCCGCATCCTTAAGTGCTTCCCGGCGATCGGTGGTTGAGTAAACCCTTGCCGACAGTCCGTTTTTTTGGATGACCCTGGCGGCGTTTTCTTCTGTGACCTTAAGCTTTGAAAGGGTTGGCCCCATAAGGGCATAAGTAAATCCGCTGAGAGCGGGGGTGGCCAGCATATCGTTGAGAAGGGTCTGGCAGAATACAATACTTCCTGCGCCAATCATGGCTATTTTGCCCATAAGCATGTCCTTCCTTTTTTTAGTAACCATTTGAATTTGAACCCTCTGCTTTTACAGGCTCTTGACACCTATTATAAACTGCCGCCTGAAGCTTGAAAACCCCCGGATAACAAGGAGCTTATGCAAGTCAGCCTTATCCTTGAAAATCGCACCAAAACATTGTACTATTTGAGTTAGATAAAACTAACCCATGCGTCGATCTGTACTCCGTTAATGCACAGATCGATGCGCTTGCGGACGCCTTGGTTGGAATGGCAGACAAGCAGTGACACTCGCTCTATACAGGTCCTCTCCTGGCATCCCGCCCTCATCTTTCACATCCCAAATCAAAGTTCCTATAACTTCAAATTAAAGTTCCTTTAAATTCAAAACAAAGTTCCTATAACTCCAAATTAAAGTTCCTTTAACTCAAGCTTGTTCAGCTATAATCACTGTGATAGAATCGTAATCGGCAAGGCTTTCCAATGGGGGGCCTTGCTTAAAGCAGCTTTTTAACAAGCAATGCAGAGCGATGAGAGGGAGAGTTGAAATGATTCATTTGTGGGAAAAGGATGTA
>JAFADM010000348.1 GCA_023424865.1 Bacillota bacterium
AATGAGCTTGATTCGGTTGCCCCCGACGCCATCAGTATAAAGGAAGCCCTTTTAAGGATTGACGGGCCGGATCCCTGGAAGGATTTTCACCTTAATGACCAGCGGCTTAAATAAAGCCTGTAAATAAGCCTGCAATAAAGCTCTCATTGACTGTCCTTTGATTATTAATAGGAAAGGTGAGGATGCCGACTGTCCCTGTTAAGCATGTGCACCGCCAGCCCGAAGCTGGCTGCTGCCAGCACCAATACCACTGTACCGGCAGTCAGGAGCTCCGGCCAATTTATTCGCTCCTCAAGAATGAGCATTCGAAGGCCTTGAATAACAGGGGTAAATGGGTTTAGCCCTGCGGCTGCACGAAACCCGCCCTGTAGCTGCTCGTAGGGGATGAGCGCGGAGCTTACGAAGAAAAGAGGCAGCGTCAGCGTATTAACCAGGGCAATAAAGGCATTTTCATCAGGAATAACAAGGCTTAAGGCGTAGGACAAAGCAGCTGCAAACGCCGAGGTAAAAAACAGGAGCAGCAGCATAAGCAGAAAGCCATCCGCTCCCGAAGCTATTCTCACCGACATCAGAAAGGCTAGCCCTAAAAGCACTGACGTCTGAATAAACGCCACTACCGCCGCATCCAGAATATGCGCTGCCACAATGGCGCTTCTTTTTACAGGCGAAATTACAATGCGGTAATAGCTTCCCCCTGCTTTCAGAGAATAATTGGCAATCCCGCTTATGCCGGAGCCGGACATCACACCCATAATTAAAATACCCGGCAGGATAAAGGCCGTATAATTCCCCCCGGCCTTTTCACCGCCAAATAGCGTACTGAACAGCAAGAGCCAGATGAGGGGCTGGATTAATGTCATAATAATAGTCACGGGATTTTGAAAGCGCCATTTCACGCTTCTATAAAAAAGATTCATCGTCTGCATGTCGCATCACTCCTTTTTCTCGGTTTGGATGAGGGACAGAAAGACATCATCCAGGCTGGGTGTCACAACGCCGATGGAACAATAACGTATTTGTTTGTCCCTCAAAAGCTGGTTTAGGGTATAAAAATCCCGGAAGGCGTCTTGTGTACCGGCATAAAACGTATTTTGCTCCCGCCGCAAGCCCTCAACAAAGGGCAGCTTTATAAGCCACTGCTCAAACCCTTGGGGATTTTCTATACTGTCAAGCTCTATACGAAGGGTGGTTTTCAAGGTATGCCGCCGCAAATGCTCCGGTGTATCCTGCACCAGCTCACGCCCTCTGTTCATAATAAGCACCGTATCGCTTAAAGCGTCAGCCTCCTCCAGGTAATGTGTGGTTAGAAAAAGCGTTGTACCGTAGAATTCCTTTATTTTCCTGACAAGCTCCCACAGAGCTTTACGGGATTCAATATCCATCCCTGCCGTGGGTTCGTCTAAAAACAGAATTTCAGGACGAGACATCATGCTCATGGCAATATCCAGGCGTCGTTTGATACCTCCGGAAAAAGCTCCTGCACGCTGCTGTTCACTGTCCTTTAATTCAAACAGGGCAATAAGCTCCGCCATTCGTTTTCGGGCGGTTTGGCTGTCCATGCCGTATAACCGGCTTTGAAACATCATGTTTTCCTTAAGGGACAGATGATCGTCAATGGACACTTTTTGAGCCACACTGGCAATCAGGCCACGAATGGCCTGGGGCTGAGCGCCCACATCCTTGCCCATCAGAAGCGCCCTTCCGGATGTAGGCTTTAAAAACGTTGTAAGAATATGGATTAAGGTTGATTTACCCGCACCGTTAGGTCCTAAAAGTGAGAAGATTTCTCCCCTTTTTACCGTAAAGGAAATTCCGTCCAAAGCCTTTTTCCCGTCTCCATAGACCTTGAACAAATGATCGACTGAAATGGCATCCAATGTCCATACCTCCTTTTCATCTGATTCAAAGGTACAGTATGGCATTATGCTAGAGTCAACAAGCAAGATGAAAAAAACCTTAATAAATGATATAATCGGCATTACGATAAACCCACCCTACTTATAGGAAGGAAGCAGTCCTATGATCTATCGTGGAATCCATATTACAGGTGCGTCCGGTTCCGGAACCACTACACTGGCAGAAGCTCTCCGCCAGCGCTTCGGATACATACACCTGGACTCGGATGATTTTTTCTGGGAGCCAACCGATCCGCCGTTTGTGAAAAAGCGCTCTATTGAAGAGCGGCAAAAGCTTATACTGGAGGAAATTGAGAAGGCCCCAAAATTTGTCCTGTCCGGATCGTTAACGGGCTGGGGAGATATTTTTATTCCCAGGTTTGATTTGGTTGTCTATGTGAAAACCCCCACGGAAGAGCGGATAAAACGATTGAAGGAACGGGAATATCATCGCTTTGGAGACCGGATTCTGCCAAACGGCGACATGTATGAGGATCATCAGAAATTTCTAAAGTGGGCGGCTGGCTACGATGACGGCGGCCTTGAAACGCGAAGTGCACTTCACCATAAACAATGGCTCCGGCTCATAACCTGTCCTGTCATCACAGTGGACGGCACAAGAACGGCGAATGAGAATTTAAAGCTGCTCGGCGTGTAACTCAGTGGCTGCCGAAACCGGCAGCAGCTAAAGATGATGGGGTTTACTTAATTATTAGGGGAAAACACACTTCCGTAATAAGGTTCTCCGGATCAGACTCGGTTTCAGGTGAAATATGGTAGATATTAAAGAGGGGACCTGCTATTGTGCAGCCATTTGCTAAAATCCAGTTGGCAATGGCTTCATTGGCTTCTCTCAGCCGGATATACCCGCCTTTGTAGGCCAGAGTGGCTGCTGTTACGGACGGGACGTTCTTGAATTTTACGGTATCCGTATCCTCATAGCTTCCTGCAACTGCCCTTTGGACCTCAGTGTCAATTCCGTGCTCCACATAACCCTCATTATAATAGATGGCTGTTATATACCCGGGATTGAGCAATTGCACCTTCTGTGCATTTATTTCTTCATTCAGGCTTTTCCATAATTCCCCTTCCTGATTATAAGCCTCTATCCTATTGCGATGACTTATCACATTCCTTTCAGGGAACCTTTTTACAGTAATTGTCACACTGCTAAAAGGAGAATTTTTATCCAGGCCCTGTATGGTTGTTTGAAGAAGCCTTAACTGCTTATTAAGGCTTGCTATTTCTTCCTTCTTCTGCGCGGCCTGGAGCATTAAATACCGTTTTAACCCTTCCTCATTATCGTATTCCGATAAGATATCTTTGATTATGGACAATCCCAACCCCATGCTTTTGAGAGCCTGTATGCGGTTGGCGACGGGAATCTGTTCCTCGCTGTAATACCGGTAGCCTGTAAAAGTGTCGATATGGGCTGGAATAAGCAGGCCGATTTCATTGTAATGCCGAAGCATAAAGATGCTAAT
>JAFADM010000584.1 GCA_023424865.1 Bacillota bacterium
TTCAGATACGCAAATTACTCAAACAAGGGGAGGAATTGACATGGAACTTACTCTTGACCGAGTGACAAAGCACTTCGGACAAAAAATTGCCTGCGACCGCATCTCTTTTTCCTTTCATCAGGGTGTCTATGGCCTCCTCGGGGCAAATGGCGCTGGGAAAACAACCCTGATGCGGATGATGTGCGGTGTATTGGCCCCCGCCTCAGGAACGATCCGCTTTAACGGCATTGATGTCAGCCATGAAGATTACCGCGATGGGCTGGGCTATTTACCCCAGGACTTCGGTTATTATCCGGAATTTTCAGCACAGGACTTTATGATGTACATTGCCATGCTCAAAGGAATGCCAAAGCTTCGGGCAAAGGAAAAAACAGGAGAGCTTTTAGAGCTCGTATCCCTGGAAAACGAAGCAAAAAAGAAGATTAAAACTTTTTCCGGCGGAATGAAGCAGCGGCTGGGAATTGCACAGTCCCTGCTCAATGACCCCAAAATACTGGTTTTGGATGAACCCACGGCAGGGCTGGATCCAAAGGAGCGTGTGCGTTTTAGAAACCTCATTTCCCGCCTTGGAGCCAATCGTATTGTACTTCTTTCCACTCATATCGTTTCGGATGTGGAGCATATCGCCGACACCATCCTTGTCATGAAAAAGGGACAACTCCTTCATCAGGGAACAAGGGCAGATATTCTCCGGGTCATTGAAGGCAAGGTCTGGGAATGCACGCTTCCCCAATCGGAAGCGGATGCCCTTTGTGAGAAGTATCCGGTAATTAATGTGCGCCAGGAAGGCTCGGACACCTTCCTGCGGCTGGTATCTCAGGAGAAGCCCTGTCCTTCGTCAGTTAAAGTGCAGGCATCATTGGAAGATCTGTATTTATATTATTTCAGCGAGGTGAAAGAACAATGAGCAGTTTTTGGAATCTTGTGAGCTTTGAATGTAAAAAGATACTGGGAAAAAGAAGTGTGCAGGTTACCCTGCTCCTTGCCGTGCTTTTTACCTCCGTCAGCGTTACCGGCACCTTGTTTGGAAGCTATTATGTTGAAGGCATACCCTATGAAACCCATTATGACGCCATGGTAAAGGACAGAGCCTATGCCCGCGCCCTGGCAGGGCGGCAGCTTGATGGTGAGCTTATCATGGAAGGAGCCGCTGCTTACACACATATTCCCCAAGGTGACAGGTATCAGTATACCGATGAATACCAGGCCTTCGCCCGGCCTTACAGCAGTGTCTATTCCCTCATCCGCACTGTTTTTAATACCGATTCCCGCCGTTTCAACATGGAGGATTTCCAGGTGCTGACGAGAAATCAGGCCGACGGGTTTTACTCTATGAGGCGTGACAAGCAGGAGCAGCTTGTGGCACAGGCCGGTATGAGTTCCAAAGCCAGGGAACAGGTGCTGGCACTGGACACGCAAATAAGAACGCCCCTCTCATTTAATTATACGGACGGCTATACACGTTTTTTTGCCATTATGGACGTCTTGGGTCTCACGGCTGCCTTTGTTCTGGCCATTTGCATTGCACCTTTGTTTTCAGGGGAGTACACCACCGGTGCCGTTCAGCTTATTCTTTCCTCAAAGCACGGTAAAAACAGGCTCATCACCGCCAAGCTTTTCACAGGATTTACTTTATCGGCTGTCATCTGCCTTGTGCTCACCGGGTTAAGCTATATTCTTTCCATGAGTCTTTTCGGACCCGATGGCATCGACGCACCTTTACAGCTTTATGCAATCCTGTCGCCTTACCCGCTGACCATGGGGCAGACGGCGCTGCTTCTTTCCCTATCCGCCGTTTTTGCCTGTCTCATGACAGCAGCCGTTACTATGCTATTGTCCGCCAGGCTTAAATCTCCCTTTGGCGTGATTATTTTGGTCAGTTTATTGCTCATTGTCCCCATGCTTGTCACTGTTTCTCAAAAAAATCCTGTTCTATATAATTTATTTCATCTTTTGCCCACGAAAATGATGGTTTTTGGTTCTGTCATGGAGGGCCTTCAATACGAATTATTGGGTCTTGTGGTGAGGCCCTATGTGTTTCTGCCTGTGTTTGCGGCTGTGGTTAGCACGCTTCTCGTACCGTTTACGTATTCCTCCTTCAAAAAGCATCAAATTATATAGGTTTAAGGTGTATAATAGCCGTACAAAATTGAAGCAGAGGCATCTGTGCCATTTGCTCAGAAAGATGCACTTTATTGGAGGAAGTTTCTATGATTGAGATACGAAAGCTTACCCTGGGAGATATGCGGCAAGCCATAGAGCTGAAAGCCTTATGCTGGCCCGAGGAGGTAGGTTCCTTTGCCGGCAGCGGGTTGGATATTGAAAGGGAATATCTTTTCTGGACGGATTGGATGGCTAAAGGACCTGAAAATAATGATGTTCGCCTTTTATACGGTGCTTTTGAAAACGGCAATATGTTGGGTGTCGCCTTTGGAAGTTTTGCTGAAGCCGAGGATATACCTGAAGGAGGTATCGAATTAAACGGACTTTGGGTCTATCCCCAGCATCGGGGGCGAGGCATTTCTTTTATGCTGATTAACCGTATTCTGGATGACTATTTAAAGCTGGGAATGAAACAAATGGTTATCTATAATTTTCACAATTCCACATCCAACTCCTTCTACCGCAAATGGGGGTGCCAGGTTATACGACAGGACAGGCAAACAAAGGATGAATTGCCCGTGGACGTCTTTCTATGTGATATTTCTGAAGTCAATCAAAAAATGAAAGCAGCTTTGACAAAATACATAAAATGAGTTTACTTAAATTGCCTCCTATCCTGTCTGAGCTCTTTTATTCCTATAAAACGAGGTAAAGGCAGCCTGCTCTTTCTAATTCCTTTATTGCTGAAAAGCGCAGGGACTCGCTGAATCCCTGCGCTTTACTATAATTACTTAGAAATTAAATTCGTCTTCCCAATTGAAGTCGCCTCCGGATTCAACGTTTCTGGGCCAGTGGGAGCACCAATCCGGCATTACAGGATTTTCTACCCGATCCAGGCTTGGCATATACGGTTTTATATCCAATACGGGGCTTCCGTCTTCCCCATCGATATAGGCAAGACCGATAATGCCATTTTCAGCATCAAGGTAAGTTACATAGGCACAGGACAGGGCAATGGGATTGGGCCGCTCCGGTGAACGCATTGCAAACGCACCCAGGACATCCGGTCCCTTGGTATAGGGCTTTGTTTCTATGAGTTTGGATCTGAAAGCGGCCGTGTCACACCCTGAAAACCACCAAAGCACATTGACATACTGAAAGCCCTCAAGCCCGGTTAAGGCCTCTCGGTATTCCTTGTTCAGTTCCAGGCGGAATCCTTCGTCATCGGCACGAATAATGCCGATTTGTTTAACGTTAAAAGTGTCTTTCATAAGAATCTCCTTTTAAATTTAATGTGCACGGTACCGCTGATTTCAGTATAGCAACATCCTATTATACTAAAAGCCCTTTTTGAAAAAAATTGAAAAAATTCATGCGGAGCCTTCAGCGCGTTAAGGTTTTCTATCCGACTCCTTCCTGGAGACACTTAAAAGATGAGTTGAAAGCCCAAGCAGGCTTTTCTCCTTTTCAAGCAAACGGACAACGGCAAGGAGGCTCTCTCTTTTATTAAGATCCCGCCAATGGGTATCCAGGCCGGGCACCAGCCAACAAGGGCCTATGACACCTAAGACCTGGGTATCCGTAAAACCTGAAGCGTCAATTTCCTCCTTGAATTCGTCAGGCAAATGAAAATAGGAACGTCCCATTCCTTTATAGCGGGATTTGGGATTTTTTATATGGTGCCCGGTTTTTATCTCATGCTCAAGCATTTCACAAAACTCCGGCTCGTCCAGGTACCCGTTTTCGCCATAGGAAGTCACGGACCACAGCGTCGTGGCATAACGGGTAATGGCAGCGGCAGCCAGCAGGCCCCCAGGTTTTAAAAGCCGCAGGCACTCTTTTAATGCGGCTTGCCTTTCCCCATACTCGGTGATGTGGTAGAGAGGACCCAGGAGCAAAACCGCATCTCCGCTGCCATCGGGCCTGTCTATTTCCCTTGCATCCGCCACCTCGGCAGCTTTAAGCCCCACCGGGAATTGTCCTTCCATTTCCCGGGCCATGGCAATGTTTTTTTCCGAAAGATCATACAAATACACCTCATACCCAAGGGCTGCAAGAAAATAGGCATACTCGCCATAGCCTCCTCCTATGTCGTAGATCACAGCCGGCGGAGGCGGCAGCTTTTCAAGAAGAATTTCCTTTGTCCTCTCAAATTCAATTAACCCCAGGCCTGTGCGCAGCCTGTTTTTTTCAATGCCTGCATCGTATGCCGCCAAAACCTCTTTGTCGATGGTTTTCATAGGCAAGCCCTCCTTTTACAATAAAAAACGGTTAAAAGCCTGGGTTTCACCTGAGCTTTTAACCGCTTATTTCGTCGTTGATTCCGGATTTTCCTCCGGCTAAATCAATCGGGAGTATAACAGCAAAGCCCGTTGTTTATGTTAACCACAGGTTGCTGCTGTTGCATTATCTGCATTGATGTTAAAACAAAAAGCATAGGGCTTTGCCTCCTTTAATTATAGTTTTTGTCAGTATATCATATTTTTCATAAATGGCAAATACCAGGTTGGTCCCTAAAATTGCGCATGAAAAAAAGAGGTGACAATTGCGTTTAACATGCCTTTACACCCAATGATGGATGACAGGATGAATACCCGATCTGCAATGGGTAACAGGAAGCCACCTTTTTAATAAACGGCTATCGTTATGCTGTGGAGCACTATTTTGCTGAACAGAGTTGGATGCAGATAAAATACATCAAAAGGACGCACTCTGATATACTAAAAGGGCATGAGCCCCGTAAGATAGCGAATACGGCGGAGCTCCTGCCCTTATAAGAATCCTGTTTTTATTTATTTGCTGATTTTCGCGGCATCTTCGATAATCGTGGGATTCAGTTCGAAGAAAAGCTTATTGATATCCTCCAGCATGCTTTGATTAAGTCCAACGGAATCCGTGGTTTTAGCAAGCTCATTCCAGAGATTTTTAAACTCCGCATCGTCCTTTGCCGCAAGAGGGCTCATCAGCGCTTTCTCAAAGGCGTCACGGCCTTTGCCAAACACATTCCACTGATCGTTAAAATCGGTGAGGCTCTGACCCTTCTGCGCATACACATGGTGCTCCGCCTTGCTGAGCCCGGGCAGCATGCCGGGCTGGAAGAAGTTGTCCGCGTCCCCCACATTTAAAACAACATCCGTATATACATATTTGGGATGGTCGAAATTAGCGATTAAACCCACAGGATAAAGGGGCCATGCCGTACGATCCGTTTCTACTCCCGCAAAATAATTGAGCAGGTTGTAATAGATATTTCTCTGGTTCTGCACGTTGTAAACCATATTGTCTTCCAATTCCTTATCCGTGTATCTCCTTACGCCGTTTTCCTCAGTGAAAAGCCCCGCGCTTTTTGGGCCCCAGAACTGGAGCTTCGTACCTACATCGGACATCATGTAGTTAAGGTAACGGAGTACCTGAGGAAGGTCCTCCTCTGATACCGAATCCTTGAAGATACCTATGTTTAATCCGTTGGCGTAAGGCGACATCACCGTGGCAAAGGTTCCGTAGTCGTACTCCAGATCCGGCCAAAGCTGGCGGTAACGGTAGGTTTTACCTGCCTCCTTCAGAGCGTTGGCATCGGGCTTAAGCCAGGCATAGGTTAAAGCGTATTGTCCGCTGTTAAGCTTTTCATTAAAGACAGCCTGATTGTCCAGCAGGGATTCCTTGCTTACCACACCGGAGGCTATGAGACTGCGGAAATCATTAATCATGCTTTGAAACCAGGGCTGATCAATGGTACGCACAACAGCTTCCTGCTTTTTGTCGTAATAGGTAAAATAATTGGGACCTCCGGGAACACCGTAGAACTGCATCAGCATACAGGACATAAGGGCCCAGTTATCCGCTCCGCAGGCGGCAAAGGTGACCTCTACCGGTTTTCCGTTTTCCTGTATTTTTTCCGTATCGATTAAAGCCTTCATATCCGTGAGAAATTTAAGGTAATCCTCCCAGGAACGAATGGGAACATCAAAGATTTCCTCCGAGCTAAAGCCGCCGTTTTTCAGGTACAGAGCCTCAATTTCATCCTGGGTCTTTGCATTAGGGTACATTTTTTTTAAAATATCGTCTCTTACCCAGGTCCGGGTCCAGTCGGTAACAGGCGAAGGAGATTCGATTCGGCTCCACTGCTCTGCATTGAAGGCTGGGTCCTTCATCAATTTAGCCCCTGCATACTCCCGGCTCGCCTCTGCGGGAACAAAGTAGATCCTGTCCGAAACAGTGGCTGTAATGTTTTCATTAATCCGGGGAAACATGGCCGTGTCGAATAGCTTCATAACATCCGGGCAATACTCGGGCAAAAGATCCGTCAGGTCATAAAGCTCCCCCGAAGCCACAAGATCCTTTACAAGCTGGGTATTGGTGGTGTTGATAATATCCGGCCAGTCTTGAGCGGCAGCGAGAAGGCTCATTTTGACATCAATGGAGCTTCCGCCGTTATCAAAAGAATTTTCGGCGTCCAGCTCTACGCCTGTAACGCGCTTGATTTCAGGCGTCACCACATCATTTCCGGCAACAGGCCTAGCGGCTGATCCACTGCCATGGCCCAGCCACTCCACAAGCTTAAGCTGCTTTCCTGTCCAAGTGGGGAGATCCGAAGTGTCTGCCACCTCGTCCAAAAGGTCCCAGTAGCCGGCCTCCGTACCGCCGCTTTCATCCGGGGTGCCGGTGGGCGTGTGCGCGCCGGTGTTATCCGTGTCGCCGCAGCCGGCCAGACCTCCCACCGCGAGCAGGAAGGCCATAACAAGTGCAAGGCCCTGTCTGATTGTCTTTTTCATAAATTCCCTCCTTAATGGTTTATGATTGAAGCCCCAGGAAATTTCCGCAGAAATTCCATGTGACAGGCTTATTCCCTAAACAAAAATGATGTGGATTTATTTTCACTCCTTAATAGCGCCAATCATTACACCCTTTATGAAATATTTCTGCAAAAAGGGATAGGTTAAAACTATGGGAAGGGTTGTAAGAATAATCTGAGCCGACTGCAGCGAATCCTGGGTTGCCTTCTGGCCTGTACCCGCCGAAATGCTCCGGCCCTGCATAATGGATTCCTGAATCATTTTCTGAATTTCCTCATACTGTTTAAGAAGCTTCATCAGAACATACTGCATGGTATAAAGCTTGGACTGTGTCACAAAGTACATGCTTGTAATCCAGTCGTTCCAGTGGTAAACAAGGACCCATAGGGTGATGGTAGCCAGGATGGGGGCCGAAAGAGGCACCAGTATTCGCATCATAATGGTAATTTCATTGGCTCCTTCCAGCTTGGCCGATTCCTCAAAGCTTTCGGGAAGCGCTGCCAGATATGTTCTGAAAATAACCATATTGTACATGCTGAAAGCTGACGGAAGGATATAAACCAAAAAATTATTCAGCAGATGCAGTTTCGAATAAAGCAGATAAACCGGAATCAGTCCGCCTCCGAAAAACATGGGTATCATGAGAAACACAAGGATGGTGTTTTTACCTTTGAAAGTCTTTCTTTTCATGGCATAGGCCGCTGAAAACTGTACCACAACGGCAAGAGCCGCTCCCGAAAGCGCTCTGGCTGTGGAAATCAGCGCTGAGCGAATAATCATATTGTTCTGGAAAAGAGTCAGAAAATTCTGAAGGGTAGGCTGGCGGGGATAAATTGTAATTCCCCCCTGAAGGGTGTCCACCCCCTTGTTAAACGCCTTGGCCAGAACATTGAGATACGGATAGAGCATTACGGCCGACAACATTAGCATAAAGAGAATTAAAAAGACATAAAAAATCTTGTAGCCCAAAGGCTCCCGGTTGAGATAGTGTTCCTTTCGAACGGTAATCATGCTCCCGCCTCCTTTACCAGATGTAAACTTCACTTACCTTTTTTGCTATTTTATTGGAAACGGCCACAAGAAGGAAGGAAAGCAGTCCCTGCATGAAGCCTACCGCCGCAGCCATGGAATAATTGGCCTGCATAATGCCTCTGGAGTAAACCACTGTGGATATAACGTCAAATTTTACAAATGCGTTTTGAAGGCCGTAAACCAGCTCGAAATTGTTGGTGAAGAGATTCCCCATATTGAATATAAGCAGAATAATAATCGTGGGCTTTATGGAAGGCAGCGTTATAAAAAGAGCCTGCTGCATCCGGCTTGCACCGTCCATTCTGGCAGCTTCGTATAGCTGTATGTCGATGGACGAGATGGCCGCAAGATAGATAATGCTGCTCCAGCCAACCTCCTTCCACAGGGTCAGAATAAGAAGCAAGGGAACAAACAGATCCTGCCTGGAAAGAAAAAGCTCCCTTTCAACCCCCGTACCTCCCAGCAGCACTCTTAAATCATTGACGCTGCCATAGCGGGATAAAATGGTATGGGCAATACCGATAACTGAAATCCAGGATAAAAAATAAGGAAGATAGCTAATGGTTTGTACGGCCTTTTTAAACAGTCCTGTCCTTAATTCATTGAATAGGAGGGCCAAAATAATGGCGGCAGGGAAGGTTGTAAGAAGGGTAAGGGTACTAAGGACGAGGGTATTGACAACTGCCTGTGTAAGGCTGGGAATGGTGAAAATGCCGATAAAGTGCTTAAGACCCGCAAAAGGACTTCCCAATATGCCCTTAAACATATTGAAGTCTTGAAAAGCCACAATAATTCCCGGCATGGGGAGATAACTGAAAACAAAAGTAATAAGCACCGCCGGAAGAAGGAGGATGTAAATGAAATGATTTTCCCTGCTTCTTCTCTTAATTGAGCCACTGATGCTTTTCTTTAAGCTGAGCGAACTTTCTTTTGAATACGGCTTTAGTATTTCCTGCTGCAAACGGATGCCTCCTAACATTGCCGGAGCCGCGAATAGCTTTCTCTTTTGTCGGCTCCGGGATTCCTTTTCGTATTTCCATGTTAGCTCATGAGGGCTGCCTATTTGAATCCGTTTTCTGACTTTTCCCTAACGGTTTCCAATGATTTCAAAAAAGCAGCGGACTTCCGTCCACCCGAAGGTCTTGCCCCTTTCCACTTAGCCAGCGCTTCACACGGCCATCCTCATCCATATCTAAGTACAAAAAATCCTCTCCTTCAAAGGTAATCCGGTGACCCTTGACATCGCAGTCCACATAAATAGGGTTTCCGCTGGGCAGAATGCCGGTGGCGGTGAACACCACGGAGCCGTCCTGGTAGACACAGCCTCCCGGAGGCATATTCCCCGCAATTTCCCATTGACGAAGAAGACCTATGGCTGTGAGAGTTTCTGGAATATCACCGTAAACGGCGTCCGCTTTGGCTTTTAACACGGAAAAAGAGTCCTCAGCGGAAGTGCCGTCATTGAGATATTTGCAGCCGCCGCTTACGGCAAGCTTCCCCCCGGTTTCGCAGTAGTCCTTTAGAAAATCCAGCACCACAGGATCAGCGCATTCCGGGCAGAGGAACAGAACGGCGTCATAATCCTGAGTTCCATAACGAAGCTTTCTGTTTTCAAGATGAATACTGCCCCCGCTTATTTCGGTCGTGGGTGCCATATCGCATAAATACCCGCTGTTAAAAAGGGATAGAGCAAATTTAGCCACCTTTCTCAGGTTCCCGCGCATTCGGACGATAACTCCGTCATCCTGACCGTTTAAGCGCCAATTGGTAACCCCCTCCATACCAAATAGAATGAGCACACGAGAATCCGGCTGGGACAGCTGCACCCTGTCAAGCAGGCCTATTCTGTTTTCCATAGCCTCCAATTCCTCAAGCATCCCGGGATGCTTGAGATCCAGAACACCACCTTCATCCGGGCACTCATACCCCAGGTAATGGGTTCTTCCCCCATAGCGGGCACTGTTCCAGGTATCGCTGAAATAAGTATCCATAAGCAGGGTGCCCTGGCTGTACCACATGTTGTACCACACGCTTCCGCCCCATTTATGTGCCAGAGCCAGGCGTACGGGCATGGCCACGCATTCGTCGGTCTGGGCATAATCCCGCCTGACCTCCCACCAGTCAAGGCCGTTGAGCAGGATATCCAGCGTAAAATCCGTCGGATCTCCCCACAGGGTGGGATGGACTCCCACAAAGGCGTCTTTTCCGAAAACCTCCTTGGTTTTATAGTAAAACCAGTCGTTATTTTCCCTCATAACATCCCGCAGAGTTTGAAGATAAAGGTTGACGGTACGGTAAGACACCCCCTCGTTTCCCTGTGGACCGTAGGCAAGGTGAAGAAGATCTTCCTCAAGATATGTTCCGGATTTTAGAGCATAGGCTTTGGAAAAGAGAGGGGTATAGGGGAAATGCCTGAGAAAGAAATTTTTATCCTCCTGTTCAATCACGGCAGTAAAGCCATATTCGTCCACTGCTGCTCCTCCCAGGGGCATATGGTCCACATGGCTGAAAAGACTGTCGTAATACTGATAAAAGGCCTCAGAAAAGGGATCCGGCAGATTGTAGCGGTAGGCGGGAAAAAGAATGGCCCTTTTGCCTGCGCTGTCCTTACCCCCATCTACCGAAAATCGGCTTATCCAGCCTTCACCCTTCTCGTCCCGGACATTAATCATTTGAGCTTTATGGGTAATCTCAGCCAGGGTTTCGGGCAGGTAGGACTTATGCCTTCCCGGTATAAAAGTCCAGGCCTTCAGAAGGACATCCTGATCCTTATCGGTTTCGGACCCCTCTCTTGCGGTTCTTACAATATTAGGAAGAAAAACTTCACCCTTTCCGTTTTCATCAAGGTCAAATTCCACAAAACGGACCATGTAGGTTCCTATTTCCGGATAATCTGCCTGAAAGCCTTTTATCTCACGCCGTATGTCCATATCAAGAAGAAGCTTTTTGCCTTGGGCCGACAGATAACGCTGGCAAAAGTCTATTTTCTCGAGAAGCTCCGGATCCGTCAGTGAATTTTTCATGTGGTGAACCGATACATAGAGAAGATCAAAGGAGAACCTGTCCGTCATATTTTTCAGGTTTTTCTCAAGGCGCTCATTCCGGATGGATGCTTCGCTCCATTTCCAGTAAAATAAGGTTGGATTTATTCTCATATTTATTTTTATTCCTTTCCAAAATTTCTAAATTATGGACCGCATTGCTAAAGAGGGTGCCTTGCAGCCAGATCAAGATGATTATTTTTGCTCGGAAGCTGCCGGACAGAAATATGGCAGGGATAGGGTAACGTTTGTTCCCTTGCCTTTACTGCTTTCGATTTGAAGGGACGCTTCAGGTCCATAGAACAGCTGAATGCGATTGCGCACATTTTTAATGCCATAGCCGCCCAATTTGCTCTTATACTCACTCTTAACAAGCAGCTCCACTGTGCTTGAATCCATTCCCACACCATTGTCCCAGATCGTAATGACAATTAAATTTTCCACCTTGTGACCTGTAATTTTTATCCTTCCCCCTTCATCCAATCCGTTGACGCCATGAAGAACCGCGTTTTCCACTATAGGCTGCAGCAGATGCCGGATGGTTGGGAATTCCTCCACCTCCTTTTCCACCTCGAACTCATACTTAAAATCAGACTCGTAGGTGTATTTCTGAATTTTCAGATATTCCTCCACCAGCTTTAATTCATGGGCAATTTTAACCACCCTATCCCCCCGGTTAAGAGCAAGACGGTAATAGGCCACCATGGCATCAATGATTCCGGCCAGCTTTTCATTATTGCAATGCCACTTCATAGTGGACAGGGTGTTATACAGAAAATGGGGGTTAATCCGCGACTGCATGAGTTCGAGCTCATAATTTTTCATTTCATTTTCATAGATCAGAGCTTTATTGTAGGACTCCCGCATTTTGTCCAGCATTTCATAGAATTTAATTTCCAGTTGACCCAAATCATCCTCTGCGAAGTAGCTTTCCGGTTCCGGGAGAAAGGGGGAAAGCTCGGCTTCCCTATTAATTTTCTCGATGATCCTTGTAAGCCTTCTGGTGATAAAGTAGGAGGCCAGCTCCACAATCCAAAACAGGGTGAAGGCGGCAAGGACCACAACAAGTAAAAGAATCAGTAAAAAACTCCACAGCTCTTTGTGGACATAGGCTTTGGGCACATAAACTGTAAATTTCCCGGTACTGTAGCCCAGGCTTCTTTGAATACCATAGTACTTATTTAAGGCTAAATCCGTATTTTCTTCGACAGTAATCCAGCGTTCTTCTTCAAATTCTGTCTTTTGCTGCATGAAAGTCAGCCCGCTGCTACGGTCGGGGCTGTAAAGAATAAGACTACCGGGAGGAAAGTCTTCTTCTATATATTTAAGAAGACTTTCTACCTTTATGCTCATTCGGGTAACCGCCAGCGCTGCATCCAGGGCCTGCATTTTTTTATAGCACCGGATATAGCCCATGCCTCCGTCGGCAGCGTTCTTCCCCCCCAGCGCCGCGCTTTCATACCGCCAGAGACACTCATTCCATTCAAGCCGGAGAAGCTGCTTCAGGATACCGGCGCTGTCCTCTCCCAGCTCCTTTTCAAGCCGTGAAAGCTTTTCAATGTACTGCCCGTTGTAGACCTTTTCTTCCAGGGGGTAGATTGCAAGACTGATATTGGGATTGTCTATAACCAGGGCATCGATCATTTTCCTGATAGTGTCGTATACCCGGATATTGTCAACAAAATCGTCGTACTGCCCCTGCTTTAAATAGGAGATCATCGCATTATGGTTATTCAGGAAGGTAAGCTTCTGGAGATTGGACAGCAGCAGATAGTTCAGGGCTTCAACACCCGTACTGAGATGATTTTCGCTTTTTCCCAGAATATTATCTACTTTATCATCCCATGTGCTTTTCATTATGAGCAGGCTGAGAACGAGGAAAGGGATAAGTATAAACAGGAAAATCACACCGGAAACCTTATGGCGGTACGGAATTTTAGAAAACCTCGTGCCAATCCTTTTTTTATAACGCTTCATCTCTAGTCCCCCTGTCCGACGGGTAAATTAATAACCTTCAAGATCTTCCCTCGGAGGCATACCGGGCTTTGTAATCAGAGGGTGAGAGCCCTACATATTTTTTAAACATCAGGGAAAAATGAGATTTATTTTCATAGCCCACCCGATCCGCTACTGCCGTCACCTTGCTGTCCGGTTCCATAAGGAGCTTCTTGGCCATCTCAAGCCTGTACTCCAGCAAAAACTCAAAAATCGACTTGCCGGTCTCTCTTTTCAGAATACTGTTGGCATAGCTCTGACTCAGGTATACCGAACGGGCAATTTCTTCTACAGAAAGCTGCTCGTGATAGCGTTCCCTCACAACCTGCCGTATGGCGTCAACCACTCTTAAATCCCTGGAAGCGCTTCTCTCCGTGAAGTATTCTCTCAAGGCCTTAAACAGGTTGAGGAGCCATTGCCTTAAATTAACAATAGTCTTGAAACGGGATAATTTCACCCATAGGGCTTCTTCCCTGCCGAATATATCACCGAAGGAATAACCCCACTCCGTTATTATAACTGCAATCATGTTAACAATAGAAAAGGTTAGGCTTTTTACATAGCTCTCCGGCAGCAAATTGGCATCCGCATTAAAATAATACTCCACGAAGGCCTCGGCTTCATTTGGATCTCCGGAAGTAACCAGGTTCTTAACCTCATGATAAAGCTTTTCAAGGTTGACGGTCTGCTCCAGCGTGGCGTAACGTCCGCTTTTCACCCATTCATACCGGATAATGGGATCTCCCCCCCGGTAAAACTGCATATTCACCGCCTCCAGCGCCTGCCCGTACAATCGGTGCAGCTCCCCTATATCCCCTGAAATCGGACTTATACCCACGGTGACAGAAATTTCAACACGGGTTTTCAGCGATGTATGAATACCAACGGCAAGCTCCACCGGATCCGGAAGCTCTCCCGACAGATTTGGATTAATAAAAAGGACCGCGGCATATTCTCTTCCCGAGAATTGAACAGGAAATAGATTAAGCTCCCTTGTGGATCGGGAACTGAGGTCCCGGTTTATGGAAAAAGCAAGCCAATATTTTTCTTCCACCGTCAGTTTAGAAATTTGAGCCTCGTAATCATCAATGGAAAGGGCAAGCACACAATAGTATGCGTCATTTCCATCCCCCAACCGCAGATAAACCGTCCTGCTTCGCGTTTCCTCCCGGTCAAAGCATTTACCCAGCAGACACTCTCTCAAAAACTGTTCCTGCACCATGGGAAGCATATCGTTTATCTGCTTTGCCATGGCTTCTCTTTCATTTTGCTTGCTCTTTTCCTCCCTGAACTCATCCATAAGCTTTTGAATGGACCTTAAAAGCTCGTCGGGAATAACGGGCTTCAGTACATAGCCGCATATATCCAGATTCATGGCGCTTCGGGCATATTCAAAATCGCTGTAGCAGCTCATGAAGATTACCTTGATGCGGGGGCAGATGATCTTTAGCCGTTCGGACAATTCAATGCCGTTCATTACCGGCATGGCTATATCCGTCAATACGATATCCACTTCCCTCTCTTCAATCAGCCGGAGTGCCTTTTCACCATTGGAGCATGATCCGCAAAGCTCAATATTCAGCTTCTCCCAGTCAAAAAGAGTACATATACCACGCCTGTCTGCCGGATTATCGTCTACTACCAACATTTTGAACATGCCTATTCCTCCGTTTCAAGGTAGCCTCATATTTTCATAAAATACCATATGACTTGAAACTTATGAAGCAAGTTTGCAACTTTTTTCTATCGTTTTTAAAGAATTAAAGAAATAAAAGCATGATCCTTTTGTTCTCATTGGCCATAAGTATATCTATCTTTTGTACCACTTTTATCCAACCGACTTTTTTATATCATCCGTCCTGCTTTTTCTGACTACTTTTGCGTTCTAAGACACACCCTAAGAGAACTTACCGATGGCGCATCTCCTTTGGAGGAGAGCAGGCCGCTTTTTTAGTCCCTTTTTTAATTAAGCCTTGTATGTTATCTTTAAATATACCGGAAATACCGGAAGTAGTGAGTTCAGCGAGGTGTCTTCAATGATAGCTGCAATCGGACGCCGCTCCATATTCAGAACCCTGATTTTGTCCTTTATCCTCATACTTTCCCCCATTTACATCCTGAGTATGGTTATTTACCAAACAGGAATGACTACCCTGCGCCATGAAATATCTTCCTCCATGCTCTCTCAGGTAACCTTTTACATGGATAATCTGGAAAAGGATATCCAGCGTATTCAGTCCCTTCAATACAATATGGTCAATGACAAGGATATCAACAAGCTGGCCGTCCTCCCCCAGATGCTGGACAATATAGGCACCATGGAAGCCATTCTCCGTATCCAGGACAGGCTGAATTCCATAAAAAACAGCAGTCCCTATATTGCCAATGCCTTTGTCTTTATTCCCGAGGTGAATAAAACCATCAGCGCCCTTACCGTATCCGATTTTGAAGCCAATACCTTTGAGAGTATGCGCCTTGCCGTTATGGGAGAGGATAGGAATATTTACCAGATAAACGGACGTTATTTTCTCCTTGTCCCCTACCCCTTTTCTTCCGTTTCCGGGACGCGCAAGCCTGTTTTCATACTGGCTACGGAGCTTTCCGGACAACGCATCGGCGAAACGATTTCTCCCCTTCGTAAAAATCCGGATGAAGGCGTGTTACTTTATAATGATCTGGACCAGGCTCACATCGCAACCTCCTACGCCGCCGAATTAAGTGCCGAGCACCAGGGAACCGTCCTTAACGACTCTATTGAGCAAAGCCTGTCCACAAAAAGCCTTACTATTGACACGAAGCGCTATCTGGCTGCCTCCCGTTCCTCGGAGTTCCTGGGCTGGACCCTGTATCAGTATGTGCCTGAAAATACGATTTTCGAGGCGGTTAAAAAATTCAGCACCTGGTTCATCCTGCTGCCGGTTTCCGCTCTGGTTATCATCCTTCTTTATTCCATGAATATGTACAGCTTTATTCACAAGCCCTTAAGCCACCTGGCCTATTCCTTCAAGCAGGTGGAAAAGGGTGATTTTGAAATTCATATTGAGCATAAACGGGACGACGAGTTCC
The DNA here is from genome assembly GCA_023424865.1 of Bacillota bacterium. Next base: position 16,031 of record JAFADM010000584.1, read on the forward strand.
GTTATATTTACCGGCGCTTCAATGACATGATTGAAAACATTAAAACCCTTATTGATCAGGTGTACAAGCAAAAGATTCTTGTCCAGAAGGCGGCCATGAAGCAGCTCCAGTCCCAGATAAATCCCCATTTTCTTTACAACAGCTTTTTTATTATGAAGACCATGTCCCAGATTGGCGATTATGAAAGTCTTGAGCTTTTTATGGATCAGCTGGGTAAATATTATCAGTTTGTAACCCGCAGCGCAGCCAATGAGGTTACGCTGATAAAGGAAACAGACCATGCCCGGGTTTACACCGATATCCAGGCCATGCGTTTTTCCAACCGGCTGAAGGTGACCTTCGATCCTCTTCCGGCTGAATTTGAAGGTCTCATGGTGCCCCGCCTCATTCTGCAGCCCTTAATAGAAAACGCTTTCGAGCATGGGCTGGCAGCAAAGCAAGCCAACGGCCTTCTTTATATACGGTTCGTCAAGGGAATGGGCGAACTGGCCATTGAGGTAGAGGATAACGGAGACGAATTGACAGACGAAACCCTTTTAAGCCTGCAGAAAAGCTTGGAGGCAGGGGAAGGCGAAGGCGGGGAAATTACCGCGCTGCAAAATATACATCAGCGCATCCAGCTGAGCTTTGGCCAGAAAAGCGGCCTATCAGCCCAGCGGGGGGCCTCGGGAGGACTTTTAATTTCAATTCGGATTACTACGGAGCAGGCTCCTAAAAGTCTTGAAGGGGAGGAGAGTTGAAATGTTCAGACTATTGATTGTGGACGATGAAGCCATTATAGCCGACGGACTGTATGAGGTTTTTCAAAATCAAACCCATCTTGAG
>JAFADM010000587.1 GCA_023424865.1 Bacillota bacterium
TTATACTCGTTCTCCCTTATTTGCTGGCGGGAATGGCCTTATTTATGTGCCTCTGGCTTCAAAACAGCAATTTCTTTTACCTTTGCTGTTATTTTCTGTTCAGTATTCTATTGATAGCCGCCTCCGATGCAAGACCGGATATAAAAGCCAATGCCGTGCTTCAGCTTAGCATCCTTACGCCGCTTAATGTTATTTGGCTGAGCTTTGCCAAGGAACGGGGCATTTTAGGTTATTACGGCAGAAACAAGCTTATTATAGTTGGAGCGCAAATGCTGTTTATTTTTGTTAATACTCTGGGCCGAATGGGGCTGTCTCCCAATGAAATTCCCGAAAATGCGGCAAGGAAGCCCGGACTTGTTATTCCCGCCACGGTGCTGTACATATTGGCTATCGGCCTTTTAGCTACCGCGTATGTTCTTAAAAGAAATTACCATCAGCTTGTTTTAGTGGTGGTGCTGTTGTCCTCCTATATATCTCTGCATTTTATGGAGAGAATACTTTTTGTATCTCTGTTTATAGGCTCCATATTCCTGATTATCATTGTTGCGCTCTTTGACGTTTCCTACTCAATGGCTTTTTATGATACCCTTACCGGAATTCTTGCACGAAGAGCCATGGAACAGGAGCTTATGCGCCTTGGAGGCAAATACGCCATTGCCATGGTGGACATTGATCATTTTAAGCGCTTTAACGATACCTACGGCCATGATGTGGGGGATGAGGTGCTTCGTATGGTGGCAGCCATTATGGAACGAACCTCCGGGCGGGGTAAGGTGTTTCGCTATGGCGGTGAAGAATTCGCCATTATTTTTCAGGGCCAGGAATACGATGAGGTGGAGCAAAGGCTGGAAACCGTGCGAAAAGCCGTTGAATCGAGGCCTTTTGTGGTAAGGACCCCAAATTCGGAAGAGGGGGACAGAAGAAGCCCTAAAAAGGGTACAGGGAAAAAACCGGTTGCCAAAGCAGGCGAAGTCGTTAATATAACGGTTAGTATTGGGTTGGCCCAAAAAACCGAAGCAATAAGAAATCCCTATGATGTGATTAAACGGGCGGATGATGCGTTGTATAAGTCAAAAAACAACGGAAGGAATTGCGTTACAAAAAGTTAAGTAATTGAATACCGTGTATACATGCTTTGGCAGGTAAAACAGAAGCGGTTTCACCCAATACCATTTGGATTCCATGGGAAGTTATATAAAAGTATATAAAAGCCGATTTAGCTTATGAAAAAATGACCTTTTAGATTTAAAATAATAAACACTGAAATGATTGTTTTTCATTTGAAGCGATGGAATTGAGATTAATATTATGCTAAAAGGATCCACATTACAAAAAGCATTTTTTATTGCCTTAATGCTGTTTAGCGGTTTTGCTTTTCTATTAAATTCAGTCAGTTTTGTATTTAAATTTATTCCTGATATCTTAAAGGAGTTTGGATACAGCAGCTTTTTTATTTTTTTGGCAGCAGCTGTTTTCGTGTCTGTTTTATGCATTAGTTTTATTCTGCTTCAAAAAACAGACAAACACTTGTCATCGCTGCATTTTGGGTTTTTATTGTTTATTCTGCCCTTACTCTTAAAAATAATATTTATTAGCATCCTGAATGTAAAAAATTATTCTGATTTTCAATTGTTCTATTGGATAACTGTGAAGATTTCACAAAATGACACATCCTATTTAAAGGGTCAATATTTTCACATATGGGCATATCAAGTGGGCTTCCCGGCTATTATGTCCTTATTTGCCCGGATTTTCGGATCAAATGAATTAACGTTGATTTTAATCAATAATGTTTTTCAAGCCGTAATTAATTTACTTGTTTATCTTATCTCCAGACAGATGGTCAGTGAAAAATACGCCAGAATATTCGCAACCGCTTATTTGCTGATGCCCTTTACATTCAGCCTTTCAAACGTATATACCAATCAGCACCTTTCAACCATGCTATTTTATCTTGGTATCTATAGCCTATTTAAAAAACCGCTGTCAGTACCCAATGTGTTTACATGCTGTCTTTGCCTGGTGGTTGGCAATATAGCCAGGCCGGAGGGAATAACTGTAATACTGGCGTTTGCCATACTCATAATTACCATTGTTTTTAATAAGGCACATAGCAATAAAAGCAGAACAATAGCATTAATAACGAGTTTGATTTTTTGCTATTTTATTTTTATCCAGTTATCCTCTTCCTTTTTTATTGCATCCGGTTTAAGCCGGGAAGGCTTGAAAAACAACTTTCCTTTATACAAGCTTGTTGTTGGCTTAAACTCGAGTACGGCAGGCACCTTTTCAGAATATGATTCGGAAGCTCTTTTTGAGACCGATGACTATTTAAATAACCCGTCGCAAAGGGATTTAGAAGCAATGGAATTAATAAAAGAAAGAATTTTAGTAAATCCAGTGGATTTATTTACTTTGTTTGCTAAAAAAGTAAGAGCAATGTGGTCAAGTGATCCGAATTGGTATCCGGCTTTTCATGAGTATGCAAATAATGATATTAAAGCTGCTAACTTGAAAATTCCTGCAAAATTAATAACCGGTTTCTTTTCATTAATCGATTACATTTATTATTTTATCCTCTATCTGTTATTGATGCTTTATTCATACATTTCAATTAAACAAAAGGAACAGAAAATGCTGGGTGTTTTTTTATCCCTGTTCTTTATTATTGGTTTTTTCATATTTCTGCTTATCGAAGTGCAGCATCGCTATAGTTACCTGCTAATGCCAGCTGTCTATATTTTGTCCTCAGCGGCATTTGAGGAATATAAAAAACTAAAAAGCCAATCTAAACCTCTTTCTGCTTGACATTCAAAATTGAAAGTGTTAGCCTTGATATTAGTCTGTTTTCGGACTAATATCAAGGCTAACACTTTTTAAGGAGTTCATTTTCTATGGAAAAGGCAATAAGGGAAACGGTCAAGAATTATTATGATGTTTTTTTCGGTATCGGTGCACTGTATGAGCGTTTTGCAAAATCCTATGAGCTGACCTCAACATCGTTGTTTGTACTTTATGTCATCCACGAATATCCGGATCAATGTACCCAGCGCTTTATATGTGAAAAGCTGTTTTATCCCAAGCAGACCGTTAATACGGTTTTGAATTTATTTGAAAAAAAGGGACTTATTAAAAGAGAAATTGCCAGCTCAGATAAGCGCAACAAGTATATTATGCTCACAGACCCAGGTAAGGACTATGCGGAGCGGATTCTTGGAAGTATGTTAACCCTGGAAGAAAAGGCGTTCCTCAACATGGGGGAGGCTAAGCGGGTGGGCATGCTGGAAGGGGAGAGGTCCTTTCTGGAGCAGCTGACGAAGCTTTTCAGTGAAGAGGTGCGTTAAAGCATGCAATAAAAAGAGTCGAGGGCATGGGTCAACCCGGCTGCTGGATTTTAAATGCCGGCGGTGTCGTACTGTGGCGTATTGAATGTAGGGTACTGAATACAGGGTACCCAATGTAGAGTACCGAATGTAGAGTACTGAATGCAGGGTACCGAATGTAGAGTACTGCATGCGTAGTACTTCAGTGCCTGACAGTAAAAAGGATGATTATGATGAAAAAGGAATTTTGGAAATATGTTATTCCGTCGATGGTTACTTTTTTAGCGACCGGTATTTATGTGGGCGTCGACGGCTTTTTTGTGGGAAGAACAGTGGGTGATATCGGGTTGGGCAGTATTAACCTGGCCTGGCCGCTCACTTCCCTGATTTTGGCTATTGGTACCGGGATTGGCATTGGCGGAGCTATAAATATATCCATTCATAATGGAGCGGGAGAAAAGGATAAAGCTGACCGAACTTTAGGAAATACGTTAACCCTCCTTTTAATAGCTTCCATTGCTCTTACGGCAATGCTGCTTATTTTCGCTAAACCGCTTCTTAGACTTATGGGGGCAGAAGGAGAGCTTCTGGAGCTTAGCAGTGAATATGTGGGGATACTTGCAGGAGGCGCTGTTTTTCAGGTTTTCGGCTCAGGCATTGCACCCCTTCTCAGAAATCAAAATAAAGCAGTTCTGGCCATGGTACTTATGGTTACAAACTTTGTTATCGATACGGCATTAAGCGGGGTATTTGTAATGGCTCTCGGTTATGGCGTGGCCGGAGCGGCGTGGGCTACAGTGGTGGGTCAGTGCATCGCCTTAATACCTGCTGTTCTGATTTTATTCAAGAAAGAAAACCGGGTGGCTTCCTCCGGTTATAAGCTGGATAAGGATCTTGTTCCCCATATTATAAAATCAGGAGCATCCATTGCAGGCTTGAGCTTTATTCCCTCCCTGACGGTAATCGTAATTAACCGGCAGGCGCTTACATACGGGGGGACAACCGCGATTGCGGCATTTGCGGTAATTTCCTATGCTCTGAGTATCGGGCAGCTCCTTTTACAGGGCGTCGGAGAGGGGAGCCAGCCGTTAATCAGTTTTTATTATGGTGCAAAGGATTCAAAGGCAGTAAAGCAGCTTAGAAAGTGGACTTATATGACGGCAGCCGTCATTGGTCTTATTGCGACAGTCGGACTTATTGCTTTGCGAAATGACATACCTCGCTTTTTTGGTGTTTCTGAGGAAACGTTGGCTGTTTTACGCCTGGCTTTACCTCTATGTGCCTTGTCCCTTCCCTTGTATGCCTTTTCCAGAGTGACCACAGAGTACTTCAATGCCATTAAGAAAAGCACAAATGCGGCTGTCATGGTATACGGTGAAGCGCTGGTTTTACTGCCCGCCTGTGCCCTTGTGCTACCCCTTTTTCTGGACTTGAATGGGGTATGGTGCTCTCTTGTTTTGGTACAGTTTCTGCTGTTGTTTGTGGGTTCCTTTCTTCGAACGAAAAGCCGGGAAGCACTAATAAACTGACCCGATTCCCTTTTTCGGAGCAACCGGTTTTGATTTGAGAGACAGATCATTGACATCCGTGTTTTTTTCAGCTATGGTAAACGGGTGACGGAGGGTACGCTTCGAGTACTGGATAAGTTATCAACAGATATACTGTTGGTGGCTTATCTTTTTTTTATTTATGGGCAAAAAAGTCCAATAGGCCCTCCTGTCGGATTAAAAGTAATTTAGGAGAAGCTGAACAATGAGAAAGGACAAAACAAAAATTGAAACACAAACACTCTTGCTTATCCCTCAAAAGAAACTGGGAACTAAGGGGCTTCTTATTTTCATTTCACTGATGGGAATGTTTATTCCCCTGTCCATTGATCTGTACCTGCCCGCCATGCCTTCAATGACCGGTTACTTCAACACCACAGCCTCAATGGTCAATTTGACGCTTATCGCATTCTATCTCTTTTTTGCGGTGGGTATTATTCTGTTCGGCCCTTTGAGCGACAAGTACGGACGAAGGCCCATACTTATTCTATGCCTGCTTTTATATACCGCAGGAAGCATGGCTTCTGCCCTGTCCGGTTCAATACGGCAATTAATACTGTTTCGTGTATTCCAAGCATTGGGTGCGGGTGGGGTAATGGCGATTTCCACCGCGCTGGTAAAGGATTGTTTTTCCGGAAAGCTTAAAAGCAAGGTTCTTGCTATAGTTCAGGCAATGGGTGTACTTGCTCCGATGATAGCGCCGATTGCGGGGGCAGCCATTTTGCGGGTGGCCCAATGGAGGGAAACCTTCTGGGTACTGGCGTTAATTGGCGTAATGACACTTATAATAGCACTTTTATTTCAAGAAACCCTGCCAAAATCGGAGCGCTACAATGGAAGCCTTGGCGGCTCACTGGCACGCTTGCCGGCAGTGGGGAAAAATCTTGGCTTCAGCAGCTTCCTGTTCGTCACGGCAATGCTGGCGGCTCCTTACATGGCTTATGTAACGGTATCTTCCTACATATATCAGAATTTCTTCTCTCTGGATGCGCAAGCCTACAGCTATTTATTTGCTGTTAATTCCGCAGCAGCTGTATTAGGCCCTGTTATTTATATTCGTTCCATAGGCAGGATGGCTTCCCGTACTTTTTCCTGGTGCTGCTTTGGCACTGCCCTGGTAAGCGGCGTCTGCGTTCTTTGGCTGGGGACGCATTCCCCGTTGGCCTTTCTTCTTTCATACATTCCATTCACCCTGGTTGAAGGAGCGGTGCGGCCATTTAGCACCAACCTTCTTCTGGATCAGCAAAGTGAGGATATCGGTTCAGCATCCTCCTTAATAAATGCGGTTCACACCATTTTAGGCACTGCAGGCATGGCATTAGGTTCCCTGGCCTGGAGCAATATCATCCATGGGCTGGGAATAATTATGATTTCAGCATCCGTGATTGCCGCAGCGGTTTGGATTATCCTTCTAAGAAGCAAAGCCGTAATAAAAGGATTATAGGAGCCCATGGCAGGCTTGCAAAAGGTCTCTCAATTTGGTTATAGACGCGTGTGGTGAAGTTGAAAACAGAAAAGAGCCCCCAAAAATGTACAGGTTGTACATTTTTGGGGGCCGTTGAATTATACCAAAAAAGTCTTATCAATTAAGCCTTATCAATACTCTGTTTTCATAGGTCTGTTTTCCAAATAAGCAATCATATTAAGCACAAGGAAGTTCCAGTTTTGGAAACCATGAGTCATTATCGGTTCGCCATTGTCGGGATGGTAGAACTCATGCAGGGAGCCTCTGGCTTCCAGGTCCTGACCGAAAAGGCGCACCGTTTTCTCCGCAAGCTCCCGGGCGTGCTCATGGAAACCATACTTTTGAAGTCCCCGGAACACCATATAATTGCTTACGCCCCAAATAGGCCCCAGCCAGTTGGAGGGGTTGTTGGAGGCCCTTAAGGAATACATCTTTTCAAGAGCGGAAAGGGTACGCACGCCATAGGCGCTGTTAAAGG
>JAFADM010000006.1 GCA_023424865.1 Bacillota bacterium
TTTAAATAATAAACAATGGATTTGACCTTTCCGCCCCCTGAACGGGCGCCGGGTATGCCTTTATTCATGACCACCGCTCCTGACTTGCTTTATTTCCTTTTCAGTTAAATACCGCCACTGGCCCTCAGGTAAATCCCCTAAAACGATTCCTCCCACAGCCACTCGCTTCAGTTGGATTACCGAATGCCCCACCGCTTCACACATCCGCTTAACCTGCCGGTTTCTTCCTTCATGCAAGGTTATCTGAATAAGAGAGGACTTTCGTCCATAGGTTTCCAATAATTCCGCCTCAGCAGGCCAGGTTTTCTTCCCGTCCAGTACAATACCGTTTTCCAGCCTTTCCATCACGGCTGTTTCCGGTACGCCTTCTATTTCCGCCAAATAGGTTTTTCGGGTTTCAGCGGAAGGGTGAGTGCTTGTAAAGGTAAAATTCCCGTCATTGGTTAAAAGGAGAAGTCCTGTGGTGTCAAAATCCAGTCGACCCACAGGATAGACCCTTGCCTTTATCCCCTTTACCAGATCCAAAACGGTAGGGCGGCCCTGGGGATCCGACATGCTTGAAATATATCCCCAGGGCTTGTTAAGCATAATGTATATCTGCTTCTTTTCCATGGAAAGGACTCTTCCTTCCCATTCCACCCGGTCCTCCGGTGAAACCATAAAGCCCATTTCAACAACAGGCTTTCCGTTAACATAAACCTGACCGCTGCGTATAATCTCCTCGGCATGCCGCCTGGAGGCAACCCCGCAGTGAGCCATGTATTTTTGTAAGCGCATTTTTTCTTCCATTTGGTTAATACTTGTCCTCCGTTAATTAAGGTGACTCTGTTATAAAATCAAAATAGGTGTCGGGAAAGGGCTCATTTATAAGGACATAATGCCACCATTCCGTTGAAATGGACTTAAAGCCCCCCTCCTCCATGGCTTTTTTTATAAGATTCCGGTTGGCTGTCTGCTCCTCGGTAAGACCCTTTGCTCCAAAATGAGACTTAGGATCCAAAAAATCATAAGGTGTGCCCATATCCAAATCCTCTCCGCTGCCCAGAGAGTAGAGGGTAAGATCTATGGTCGATCCCCTGGAATGGCCTGAACGTTTGGAGAGATAGCCCTTTTGAAAAAGCTGTGTTTTCTGAACTGAGGGATAAAAGGCTTCCTTGGTGAGCCCATCCTCAGGCTGGCCGGACCACTCTATAAAATACTTTACTGCCCGTTCCGGCCTGTAAGCATCAAAAATCTTTATTCCAAGCCCTTTTTTAGCCAGAGCTTCCGCAACCTTTTGCAGGGCGTTTGCGGCCTCGACTGTGGCGCAGGGCTTCATGGTTTCATAGCCGGGCACTATTTTCCCTGAAAAATTATTCTCAGTGGTATAGCGTATGTCGTATTGGACTCCCGCATTTCCACCCAGCACATCCTCCAGAAAAACAAAACCCTCAGGTAAAACGATGGTCTTGGCTTTGCTTATGTCAGCCTTATCGGGAACCGGGGTGCTTTCAGATGCCGAAGGGGTACTCTCACCAAAGCTTAAGGGTTCATTTTCCGAAAAGGCATGCTCCGGATCCGTGCCGCTATCCTCCGCAAGTCCGCCGTCGAGCCTATCAAAAGGCTGCGAGGCTATCAATGGCGCAATAGAGCTGTAAACCTCATTTTCGCCCCCAGTCGAACTTTGTTGTCCGTCCTTTTGAATATAAAGAAGCAAAAAAATAAGGAGTATAATGCTTAGCCATGCAGGCAAGAGATATCTCAAGGCTTTTTTCATCCGTACGTTCCTTTCCTCCCTCGTATCAGCCCGTTCTATTCCTGTCCTATTAGAGTATAGCCTATCAAAGCTTAAAAAGCTATAATTCTCCTTTTATAAGTGGCGGCTGAGAGTTCCCGATTTACACCCTTACCCCCCTATTATATAATAAACTCAGAAAAGACTTTGGTAAGCGAACTTTGGTAAGCGATTAAACTTAAAAATCATAATTACTGAAAATAAATACTTGAGTGAGGATACGATGCGTTTGCTCGAGATTTTTTATGCCGGTTTAACGGTGTTGAGAAGTAAAGTATACAAGCAGGAAGAAAGTCCTGTTTTTAACAAATACCCTTCCTATTGGCATATGCGCCTTTTCGGCTCTTCGGACACCTGGGATTCCAATAGCTGTTATCTTGCGGCACGGCCTAATCCCGGGGCGGGAATCGGGCATCAAATGGCAAATTGGATTGCCGGTTATTATTATGCAAAGTTCTTCAGCATAAAGTTTGCTGCCTTACCCTTTCCATCGAGCCATGTTCCCTATTCCGTTGGAAGCTGGGATGAATTTTTGGGCTTTAACGAAAACGAGGTTTCTGTCAGACAGCTGGTTTCCCAAGGCTACCGCTTAGTCCGGTTGCCCCTGTTTCATGAAAACGATGCCGAGAGGGATGTTATTCGCAAAATAATGAGCTCCTATCAAGGCAAGCGTATTGTATTCCTGTTTGAGCAGGATCAGCCCTATCAGGAGCAGTATGGTGTAATGACTGAACTCCGGCAGAAATTTCACTCTGCAAAAGCAAGAAAATCGGATCGCCTCATCTTTGATTCGTCAAATTACAATATAGCCGTGCATGTTCGCCGCGGCGATATCGTACAGGCTCCCGGACAAAACAATGAAAATCTAACCCTGCGCTGGCTGGATACCGGCTATTATATTAATGTACTTGCAAATACAATAAAGTACATTAATGCAGACCGGCCTGTTCATATTTATTTATTTTCACAGGGCAGGAAGGAAGATTTTCCGGAATTCCTTACTTTTCCAAATATGCATTATTGCCTTGATATGCCGGATAAAGAGAGCTTTGCCCACATGTGCTTTGCCGACGCGCTCATAACAAGCCGCAGCTCCTTTTCCTACAAGCCCGCACTGCTTAACAAGGGTATAAAAATTTGTCCCGTCGATTTTTGGCATGGGTATCCGGAAACCTCCGACTGGATTCTTACACAACGAGACGGAAGCTTCATCCAAAAATGAATCCCCCGACTTCTCAGCCTGACCATTCATTGCCGCGCATCTTTTTGAAACTGCCATTATCATGATTTCCAACAGCGGATGTTTTATGGTATAGTATTTATGGTCTAAAACGGAATAATCAGGAATGAGGAATAAAGCATGAAACTTGGTATCGTGGGACTTCCCAACGTGGGAAAAAGCACACTGTTCAACGCCATTACCCAGGCCGGCGCCGAAAGCGCCAACTACCCTTTTTGTACCATAGATCCCAATGTGGGTATTGTGGCTGTCCCCGACGAGAGGCTGGATGTTCTGGCCAAAATGTATAATCCAAAAAAAATCACCCCTACTGCCATTGAATTTGTGGACATCGCGGGCCTGGTTCGCGGAGCCAGCAAGGGCGAGGGTCTTGGAAATAAGTTTCTTTCCCATATACGCGAGGTGGACGCCATCGTCCACGTAGTGCGCAGCTTCGACGACGGAAACATTGTCCATGTGGACGGCTCCGTGGATCCCAAAAGGGATATTGAAACCATCAACCTGGAGCTGGTTTTTTCGGACATGGAAGCCATTGACAAGCGCATTGACAAAACCCGGAAGCAGACGAAATCGGGAGATAAGAAATTCCAGATTGAAGTGGAATTCCTTGAAAGCATTAAGACTACTTTGGAAAAAGGACTTCCGGTAAGGTCCATGACCTTCACCGCCGATGAACAGGAGTATGTGGACGGCCTGTTCCTTTTAACCTCCAAGCCTGTGCTATATTGTGCAAACGTAGCGGAGGACGGCATTGCCACTGCCGACAGCAATCCTTATGTTCAAACGGTTCGTGACGTGGCTGCCGAGGAAAAGGCCGAGGCCATTGTCATTTGCGCCCGCATTGAGGAAGAAATCAGCCAGCTTGAAAATGAAGAAAAGCAGCTGTTTCTTGAGGAGCTGGGCCTTGCCGAATCCGGTTTGGACAAGCTTGTGAAGGCAAGCTACAAGCTTTTGGGCCTCATCAGCTATTTAACCGCAGGTGAGCAGGAGGTGCGGGCCTGGACCATTATAAAAGGAACCAAAGCCCCCCAGGCAGCCGGGAAAATACACACCGACTTCGAGAGAGGCTTTATCCGAGCTGAAATTGTGGCCTATAAGGACTTAGTGCGGCTCGGCAGCTATAATGCCGCCCGTGAGCAGGGCCTTGTGCGCTCCGAGGGCAAGGAATACGTCATGCAGGACGGGGATGTCACCCTTTTCCGCTTTAATGTGTAATTGAAACCCCTTCGGTATAGATTTTGCTGGCTGAAAGCAGCAGCTTGAAGGAGGGTCTGTACCCCACTTTTTGAGCCACGTCGTAATTAAGCACTAAAAACGGCGCTGTGCTGTAAATCTGGGGCAGATCCTCCAGCCTTTCGCCTTCAAGATAACGGGCCAGCATATCCGCTCCAAAACGTCCTATATTCTTATAATCCATGGATTGGGTTGCCATTAGCGCCCCGTACTTCACGTCCTCCACACTGTTAATGGAGTAAACCGGAATGTGCTTTTCGTAAAAGGGCCGGAAAAGGGCGGGCAAATCCTCCATTTCAATAAGCGATGTGGTATGAATAAAAACATCCGCTTCCTC